>NZ_JALCYU010000019.1:0-78135 GCF_023507765.1 Chromobacterium sp. IRSSSOUMB001 | reverse complement strand
GCTGCGCGTCGGCGATACGGCGTTAAAAACAAGCTCAAAATGCTCATGTACCACGTGTACATTCCGCTTTTTCGCTCGTTTTCGCCTTGTCTCGCCCTCGCTCGCGAGATCGTAAACATGTTCTATGTCACCTCTTGGACTGGAGTCTGGCCGAAATTAATCAGTGCCACCGTCACCTGCTCTTTGGCCGAGACCAGGTCGTGGTAAGCGACGTGAAGCATATTCATGCTTTCCAGCACCTGATGAGTTTCATTGAAGCCGCACTCCAGGCTTTGCCGTGCGACGGCCAGGAAGATGAACAGCTGCTGCATCGGCGATTGTTTGGGGTGTTGCTGCCGGTATAGGGCGAACAACTGGTAGAAGTCGCGCATGATCCGTTCCGCCGCGTAGCCAGGATTGTGTTCCAGCCCCAGGCCGGTCAGCAGGTCCTTGCCCATCAGCGGCAGGTCCAGCGCGCAGCTGAGCGGGTCCATCACCGCGTGGTGAAATAAATCCAGAAATTGCTTGTCGGCGGAAAAACGGCTGTCGGCGACGGGATTGGCCGAGGCGGGAGCGGGGTCGCGCTGGCGGCCGTGCTTTCCGCCATGCTCCTGTTGCGAGAGCTGGTGTCCGGCGGCGCGGCCGGCCTGGGTCAGGGTAACGGGCAGGATGGGCATGACGGTCTCCTTGCGAGCGTGCCGCCGGGCTGGCTGGCGGCGTTTGGCCGGAAACGCGGTCTGGATCTGATTCGTTTCCCCGGCCATGCCTTATTTTCGGCAGGGCCGGCGGAAACTTTATTTTTAATTTAACAATATACGAAGTTTAAACAAATTATTGATTAATGGGCTGGAATCCATCAGCCGGCGTTGGAGTCGGTCTGCTGCTGGGGCTTCATGCTGGCGATGAAATCGTCGAAGCCTTTATTGACCAGATCGCGGGTTTTCTTGATTTCGTCGGCGATATTACCGTTGAACACCTTGAGGCCGTTGAGGATGTCCACGGCCTCGGCATATCCTTTCTCGAAGCCGCCGCGCACGATGTCGACGAAATTCTTGGCCTGCTCTTCCTGGCTCAACTCTGGGTGTTGTTTGGCATAGGTGCTGAAGAAGCTGAGCGCGCCGGACAGGATGCGCTGGGACGTGCCTTCCGGCGAATTGTCCTCGCTCAACTTCTGCTGAAGGATATTGGGCGTTTGCTGTGCGCCTTGGGCGGTCTGGCCGTCGGAGGCGGCTTGGGCTCCCGCGCCGCCGTTCAGCTGATCGGACAGGATCTGGTTGATGCTGTCGATGGCGGTGCGATAGAGCAGGGACAGCGATTTGCCGTCGGTATTGGTGGAAACGTCCAGATTGGCCACCAGTTGGGCGTTCAACTGATTGCGGGCGCTGACCGTGCTGCTGACGTTCTGGCTGGCGGAACTGCTGGTCTGGCTCTGCTGGACGCTGACGCTGAGCTGACTGCTGCTGGCGGGCGGGTTGTTCACGGAATTGATGGACATAGTGCGCTCCTTAGCGGAAAGGGCGGTTGAGATCGACGGCCGGATGCGGCGCGATGCTTTCATGCCCAAGGCGCTGGTGGTGTTGGTCGACCTGGTCTGAATCTATTGTGTTTATTGGGGCTTGCGCGGCTGGCGCAAGGAAACCGAGGGCTGCCTTACCTCAGTATGGCTATGTTTTCGGCCAGGCCGGCGGAAACTTGAGGCTTATTTCAGTGAGCGCGTGCACACGGCAGGCAGAGCCCAGGCTGGCGTTGGGCCGGCCCGGTTCTGGCGTTGACCGCCGGCGGCCGCCGGCTTCCAGTGATAGCTCCAAGACATTGAGTCCGCTGCGCGGATGATGATTTTGATTGCCGGGGCTGCCCGGCGAGCAGGGAGGAGATATTTGCTTGGCCAAATATCCCCTCCACCCCTAAAGGCCACCCTGCAAGCGAGGCCTACGGCTTCCCGCCGGTTCCCGCCAGGTCCGAGGCGCGGCTGAACTCGCAGCGCGCTACCGTCGCGCTGCTCGAACAGGCAGCCGCTTAATACCTCGGACCTGCCACCCGACGGCAGGCTTGAAGGGACCCGGGTCGCGTCGGATACGCGGTTTCCTGTGCACCAAACCGTGTTTCAACGCACAGAAAAAAGGCTCTTAGCGGTGCTGCTTCTGACGGCGCAGGAAGTCGACCGCCAGGTCCGGAAAGTCGCTGAAGGCGCCGTCCACCTGGGCGCGGTTGTACACCGCGTCCAGCAACTGATCCATATCCTTGGCGTAGGCCGGCAGCGCGTCCTTGCGCAGGGTGTAGGGGTGGATCGCCAGGCCGTTGGCGTGCGCGGCGCGGCTCATGCCGGTGAGCTTGATCTTGCCCGGCGTCGAGGTCTTGTCTATCAGCATCGGGTACTGCGGGCCGATGCCGTCGGCGTACTTAGCGACCTCCTTCATGCCTTCCGGACGGAACATCCAGTCATAGCTGTAGTTCACCCACTGGCCGGCGGCATTCTGTTCGAAGGTTTCCTGCCAGTCGGTGTAGGCGATCAGCTGCACCAGCTTGAGGTCCATGCCGGCCTTGGGCATCAACACGGTCTTGATGCGCTTGAGTTCATTGAAGTCGAAGCACTGTAGATAGACCTTGTCGTTCTTGCCGGTGTAGCCGTAGCGCTTCAGCACTTCCAGCGCCTTCACTGTGATGTCCTTGCCTTCCTGGCGGTGGAACCACGGCGCCTTGATCTCCGGGTACAGGCCGATGTCGCGGCCGGTGGAGTGGTTCAGGCCCTGGATGAATTCGATTTCCTCTTCAAAAGTGTGGATGCGGAAATCGGACTTGCCCATCGGGAAGCGGCCGGGGTAGGTCTGGCGCTTGACACCCTTGTCGATGTCGAAGCCTTCGGTGAAGCGCAGCGATTTGATCTCGGCCAGGGTGAAGTCTATCGCGTAATAGCGGCCGTCCTTGCGCGCGCGCTCGGGAAAACGTTCGGCCACGTCGGTGACGCGGTCCAGGTAATGATCGTGCAGCACGATCAGCCTGTCGTCCTTGGTCATCACCAGATCTTGCTCCAGATAGTCCGCGCCCTGGGCATAGGCCAGCGCCTTGGACGGCAGCGTGTGTTCCGGCAGGTAGCCGCTGGCGCCGCGGTGGGCGATGACGATTTTGTCGGCGGCCTGGGCGGACGCGGCCAGGCCGATGGCCAGCGCGACGGCGGCGAGCAGGGGTTTGCAAGCGAATGACATGGATTCTCCTTTATATATAAGTTCGCAACGGACGTTGGCGCGACGCCATGATCGGATGCGCGGATGTCGGCGTGATGAAAGCCGGCCAGTTCATCGGCATCGCCATGGTTTTGTTTTTACTGAAAGGAGTAGGACGATAGGGTATCGCCGCGCCGGCGACAAGCCCCTCCGGCGCGGTAGTTTTGAAGATGTTCACGCCCTTGCTGCGACCGCGAGGCAAGCGGTTTTCACGCTTTTCTCCATGCTTCCCGCCGACGCGCAGCAGATCGTAAACAGGTTCTACAACTCCACCGCCTGCCGGGTCCTCAAGGCCTCGGTAATGGCCAGGCCGATGCGGGTGGCTTCGCGGGCGTCGGCCAGGCTCAGGGCCAGCGGCTGGTCCAGGCGCGCGGCATCGACGAAATGCTGCAACTCCAGCGCGAAGGCTTCAGCGAAGCGCTGGTAGAAGTCCGTTACGCACTCGTTGCGCACGCCGTGGCGGTCGCTGATCTCCACGCGGTTGGCGCGCGGGTTGGCGCCCACGCTAAGCCGGCCCTGGGCGGCGAAGATCTCGGTCAGCGTCTCGTGGCCGTGCGCCTGAGTGCGCGAGGCGTAGAAGCAAGCCAGCTTGCCGCCCTCGAACTCGCACATCGCCACGCCGTTGTCCACATCGCCGTATTGCGCCAACGCGCCGTGCACCGCGTTGACGCCGCTGGCCCACACCCGCAGCGGGCGCGGCGCGCCCAGCAGCCAGCGCGCCAGGTCGATGTCGTGGATGCTGCAATCCATGAAAATGCCGCCGCTGCTGGGCGCGAACTGCACGAAGAAGCCGCTGTCGTCGTTGAGGTCGCAAGTCTGCGAGCGCACCAGATAGGGCTGGCCCACCAGGCCTTGCGCCAGTTTGGCGGCGGCGTCCTGGTAACTGGGGTCGAAACGGCGGACGAAACCCACCATGGCCTTGAGTTCCGGGCGGCGGGCGGCGGCGCGCTCCACCCGCAGGCAATCGTCCAGGTTCAGCGCCAGCGGTTTTTCGCAGAACACATGTTTGCCGGCATCCAGGCAGGCGATGATCTGATCGGCGTGCAGCGCGGTGGGCGTGGCCAGCAGCACCGCGTCCAGCCCCGGTTCGGCCAGCAGGCCCTCCAGCGCGGCGTGGCCGGCGGCGTCGGGCAGCTCCCGCCGCGCCCAGCCCAGTTCCTCCCGCAGCGGCGAGCAGACGCCGATCACGCGCGCGCCGGCGATGCGGTCGCGCAGATTGAGCGCGTGGCGGCGGCCCAGCCGGCCCAGGCCGGCGACGCCGAGGTTCAATGTAGACATGACAAGCCCCCCCTGTTGAGTTAGACCTGATCCAGTTCGACAACCCGGCCCAGCCGCCAGGAGCGGGTGGCGGCGTCGGCCAGCTCCAGCGCGCGCACGCCGTCTTCCACCGTGGTGCGCGGCGCGGCGCCGTCGCGCATCACCTCCAGGAAGTGAGCCATCTCGGCGGCGTAGGCTTGGCGGTAGCGTTCCAGAAAGAAGGGCTCGGGCAGGTCCGCGGCCACGGCGCGCTCGCCGTAGGCGGTGACCTCGGTGGGGCGGTGGTTGCCGGCTTGCAGCATGCCGCGGCTGCCCAGCACTTCGAAGCGCTGGTCGTAGCCGTAGGCGGCGCGGCGGCTGGTGTTGATCTGGCACAGCCGGCCCTGGCGGGTGCGCAGCGTCACCGCCGTGCTGTCGGCGTCGCCGGCGGCGGCGATGGCCGGGTCGCTCAGCGCGCTGGCGCTGGCGTGCACGCTGACGACTTCGTCGTCCAGGATCCAGCGGCAGATGTCGAAGTCGTGGATCAGCATGTCCTTGAAGATGCCGCCGGAGCGGCGGATATAGTCCAGCGGCGGCGCGCCGGGGTCTCGGCTGGTGACGATGAGCATTTCCGGCGCGCCGATCTCGCCGGCGGCGAGCCTGGCCTTGAGCGCGGCGAACGTGGGGTCGTAGCGGCGCTGGAAGCCGATCAGGCAGGGCACGCCGGCCGTCGCCACCGCCCGCGCGCACTGGCGCGCGCGTTCCAGTTCCAGGTCCACCGGTTTTTCGCAGAAGATGGCCTTGCCGCGCGCGGCGGCGGCCAGGATCAGTTCGGCGTGGGTGTCGGTGCTGGAGGCAATGACCACGGCGCGCACTGCCGGATCGTCCAGCGCCTGTTCCGCGGAGCAGGCCTCGGCACCGTGGACGGCGGCCAGTTCCCGTGCCGCCGGCGCATGGCTGTCCACCACGTATTTGAGCCGCATGTCCGGCAGGCGGGCGAGGTTGGCGGCGTGGATCTTGCCGATGCGGCCGGCCCCAAACAGCGCTGTGTCAATCATCGTATCCTCCAGTCTCCTTGGTTTCTTCTATGTTCAGCTCCAGCCGGCAGGCCAGCGCGATGAACAGCGCCTGGCACAGACAGATGGTGCTGGTCAGCGAACGGAAGGCGAAGGCGGAGCCTTCCCGGACCGTCAATACCGCGTCGGCCCCGCGCGCCAGCGGGCTGAGTTGGCTGTCGGTGATCACCAACTGCTTGGCCTTGTGCTGCGCCGCCACCCGCGCGCAATAGCGGCTTTCCTTGCCGTAGGGCTGGAAGCTGATGGCGATCAGCACGTCTTTTTCTCCAATGCTGCGGATTTGCTGTGGAAACATGCCGCCCAGGCCGGACAGCAAATGCACTTTTTTGGCGGTGTGCTGCAAGGCGTAGGCGATGTAAGAGGCGATGGGAAACATGCGCCGCACCCCGGCCACGTAGATGTTGTCGGCGTTCAACAGCAGCTCCACCGCCGCTTCCAGCTGCGCCTCGTCCAGCGAGGCGTCCAGCTCTTGCAGGCCTTGCTGGCAGGCGGCGATGAAGTCGCGGGTCATGCCGCCGGCGGAGCGCTGCTCGTCGCGGTTGGCGATCAGGCTTTGGATGCGCTGCCGGTAATTGGGCTGCGGCGCGCCCTGTGGCGTAAATGCGTCACGAAACAGCGCCTGCATGTCGGAAAAGCCGGCGAAGCCGAAGCGCTGGGCGAAGCGGACGATGGCGGAGGGCTGCACCTCGCAAGCCTGAGCGATGTCGGTAATGCGTTGCAGCATCAGCGTGCCCCGGTGCTGCTCCACGTAGCCGGCAATCACTTTCAGCTGCTTGCTCAGCGTGTCGTATTCGGCGGCGATGCGCTGCATCAATTCTTCGGCGGAGGCGGTGTTGGCCATGGACGGGCTTCCCTAAGGTTTTGGCCAGTATACGTTTTGTCCCGATATTCGAAAATATTTTTCTATTGAAAAACAATTTTGGAAAATTATTTGCAGAGTAGAGCGAAAGCTCTTAAGGTGATTTCACGCCCGGCGCCGACTGCGTCCGCGGCCGACACCATAGCGGGCTCCACGATGGGCCGGCGGAGAATAAGGAGGAGAGAGATGCAGCAGCGATCCTGGACTTGCAAGTGGAAGCGGGCTCTGCCCGCGGCGGCGCTGGCGCTTTGCGCGTTGGCTCAAGCCGCGCAGGCGGCCGACGCCCGCCTGGTACTGATCAGCCACGCGCCGGATTCCGACGCCTGGTGGAACACCATCAAGAACGCCATCAAGCAGGCCGGCGAGGATTTCAACGTGCAGGTGGATTACCGCAATCCGCCCAACGGCGACCTGGCCGACATGGCGCGGCTGATCGAGCAGGCGGCGGCGCGGCGGTACGACGGCGTGATCGCCAGCATTGCCGATTACGATGTGCTGAAGCGGCCGCTGGGCCAGGTGGTGGCCAAGAAAATCCCGCTGATTACCATCAATTCCGGCACCGTAAAGCAAAGCGAAAGCCTGGGCGCGGCCCTGCACGTCGGCCAGCCGGAATACGACGCCGGCTTCGATTCCGGCAAGCAGGCCAAGGCCGCGGGCATCAAGACCTTTCTCTGCGTCAACCATTACGCCACCAACCCGGCCTCCTTCGAGCGCTGCAAGGGCTTCGCCGACGCCATCGGCGCCGATGTGCGCAAATCCACGCTGGACGCCGGCGACGACCCCACCGGCATAGAGAGCAAGGTCAGCGCCTATCTGCGCAACAACCCCGGCACCCAAGCGTTGCTGACGCTGGGGCCGACCTCGGCCAGCCCCGCGATCAAGGCGGTGAGGAAGATGGGCCTGGCCGGCAAGCTCTACTTCGCCACCTTCGACCTGTCCGAGGACATCTCCAAGGCGATCAAGGACGGCACCATCAAGTTCGCCATCGACCAGCAGCCCTATCTGCAGGGCTATATCCCGGTGGCGGCGCTGGCCATCATGAAGCGCGACAAGACCACGGACCCGGCCAAGGTGGAAGCCGCGCTCAAGGCCAGCCCCAAGTTCCAGGCCCGGCTGAAGGAATACGGGCTGGCGCCCCTCTACAAGGGCCGCCACATAAACTCCGGCCCCGGCTTCGTCACCAAGGACAATATCGCCAAGGTGGAGAAGTACGCCGGGCAGTACCGCTAGCCGCCGTTTTTCGATGGATCTGACGCCCGGCGCGGAATTATCGGCCGCCCGGGGCGAGGAGCAGAGCAATGAGCATGAGCAAGGCCAGCCCGGGCAAGGCCGCGGGCATCCGTATGGCGCCGCCCGGCGACGATGAAAGAGTGCGGCGGCTGTCGCTGTTCGACCGGCTGATGGGCCGGCCGGAATTCGCCGCCGTCGCCGGCGCGGTGCTGGTGTTCGTGGTGTTCGGCGTGAGCGCAGGCGGTTCCGGCATGTTCGCGGTGGACGGCATCGTCAACTGGTCGCAGGTGGCGGCCTATCTCGGCATCATCGCCATCGGCGCCTGCCTGCTGATGATAGCCGGCGAGTTCGATCTGAGCCTGGGCTCGATGATAGGCTTCGCCGGCATGATGGTGGCGATTCCGCCGCTGTACTTCGGCTGGCCGTTCTGGCTGGCCATCCTGTTCGCCTTCGCCGGCTCGCTGGCGGTGGGCTGGCTCAACGGCTATCTGGTGCTCAAGACCCGGTTGCCGTCCTTCATCGTCACCCTGGCGTTTCTCTTCATCCTGCGCGGCCTGACGCTGGCGCTGTCCATCCTGTTCGCCAACCGCACCATCGTCAGCGGTGTGGGCGATCTGGCGGCGGCGGACCCGCTGGCGCAATGGCTGTTCGTCGGCCATGTCGGCGCCGGCCTGTTCCACTGGCTGGCCGGCATCGGCGCCATCGCCTCCCTGCCGGACGGCGGCGCGGCGGCGGCCGGCGTGCCCAAGGTGCTGCTGTGGTGGCTGGCGTTGGCGGGGATTGCAGCCTTTGTGCTGGCGCGCACCCGGATCGGCAACTGGATCTTCGCCGCCGGCGGCGACGCCAACGCGGCCAAGAACGTGGGGGTGCCGGTCAAGCAGGTGAAGATAGGCCTGTTCATGTTCACCGCCTTTTGCGCCTGCTTGTTCGCGGTGCTGCAAGTGTGCGACGTGGGCTCCGCCGCCGCCGACCGCGGCCTGCAAAAGGAGTTCGAGGCCATCATCGCCGCGGTGATAGGCGGCTGTCTGCTCACCGGCGGCTACGGCTCGGTGGTGGGCGCCTGCGTCGGCGCGCTGATCTTCGGCGTGGTGCAGATCGGCATTACCTACACCAATATCAACTCCGACTGGTTCCGCGTCTTCCTCGGCCTGATGCTGCTGATGGCGGTGTTGTTCAATCACTATGTCAGACGCCGCGTGACGGAGGCCAAATGATGGTCACAACCGGCAAAATCCCTGCGGCCGCGTTGCGCCTCCTTGCCGTACTCAATGTACTGTCTGCGTCGGCGCGCCTTGCCGCAGCCGCTGCGCTGAATTTTTCCGATCGTGACGGACCGAGGTCGAGCCGGCAAAACGATGTGGCGGCCTTGCGCCTCCTTGCCGTACTCAATGTACTGTCCGCGTCGGCGCGCCTTGCCGCAGCCGCTGCGCTGAATCTTTCCGGTCGTGACGGACGGAGGTCGAGCCGGCAAAACGATGCGGCCGCGTTGCGCCTCCTTGCAGTACTCAATGTACTGTCCGCGTCGGCGCACCTTGCCGCGGCCGCAGCCCCGAACAACCCTGGCCAGCGGCCGCAAGGAGTCGAATATGAACCCGTGTGACGACTACATTCTGGAGCTGGACCAGGTCAGCAAGACCTTCGGCTCGGTGATTGCCTTGCAGAAGGTGGACCTGCAACTGCGCCGCGGCGAGGTGCATTGCCTGCTGGGCGACAACGGCGCCGGCAAGTCCACGCTGATCAAGACCCTGGCCGGGGTGCACCGGCCCAGCGGCGGCGAATACCGGGTGGACGGACAGCCGGTGCGCTTCGAATCGCCGCGCCAGGCGTTGGACCTGGGCATCGCCACCGTCTATCAGGATCTGGCCCTGGTGCCGCTGATGTCGGTGGCGCGCAATTTCTTCTTGGGGCGGGAGCCGTTGAAGAAGTGGCTGGGCTTGCTGCCGGTGCTGGATCTGGAACTGGCCGGCGAAGTGGCGCGCGACAAGCTGGCGGAAATGGGCATCCACATCCGCGATCCCCATCAGGCGATAGGCACTTTGTCCGGCGGCGAAAAGCAATGCCTGGCCATCGCCCGCGCCATTCACTTCGGCGCGAGGGTGTTGATCCTGGACGAGCCCACCGCCGCGCTGGGCGTCAAGCAGAGCGTCAATGTGCTCAAGCTGATTTCCAAGGCGCGCGAGAAGGGCATCTCAGTGATCTTCATCACCCACAACGTCAACCACGCTTATCCGATAGGCGACCGCTTCACCCTGCTCAACCGCGGCCGCTCGCTGGGCACTTACCCCAAGGACTCGGTCAGCAAGGAGGAAGTGCTGGACATGATGGCCGGCGGCGCGGAAATGCAGAAACTGATGGCCGAGCTGGACGGCGTCCATATCTGAAAGGTAGATCTAGCATGCAAAACACCACCCGTTTCGCCAGCGGCCGCGACCGCGACCTGGTCTGCCTGGGCCGGCTGGCGGTGGACCTGTACGCGCAGCAACTGGGCGCGCCGCTGGAAGACGCGGCCAGCTTCGCCAAATACCTGGGCGGCTCCTCCGCCAACATCGCCTTCGGCGCGGCCCGGCTGGGCTTGAAGTCGGCGATGCTGTCCCGCGTCGGCGACGAACAGATGGGCCGCTTTCTGCTCAACACCCTGCGTGCCGAAGGCTGCGATGTCAGCCAGGTGAGGGTGGACCCGGAGCGGCTGACCGGCCTGACCCTGCTGGGCATCAAGGACCGCGACACTTTTCCCTTGCTGTTTTACCGCGAAAACTGCGCCGACATGGCGCTCAGCGCCGATGACATCGACGAGGGCTTCATCGCAGGCAGCCAGGCTTTGCTGATCACCGGCACCCATTTGTCACGGCCCGGAGTGGAGGCGGCCAGCCGCCGCGCGCTGCAATACGCGCGCCGCCACGACGCGCGCACGGTGCTGGACATCGACTATCGGCCGGTTCTGTGGGGCCTGGCCGGCCGCGGCGACGGCGAAACCCGCTACATCGCCAGCGCCGAGGTCAGCGCCCATTTGCAGAGCCTGCTCTCCGAGTTCGACCTCATAGTCGGCACTGTGGAGGAGTTCCTGATCGCCGGCGGCGAGGCTGAGCTGATGCCGGCCTTGGCCCGAGTGCGCGCGCTGAGCCAGGCGGTGCTGGTGGTCAAGTTGGGGCCCTTGGGTTGCGCGGTGATTCCCGGCGAAGTGCCGGCGCGCATCGAGGACGCCTTCAGCGTGGCCGGCGCGGAAGTGGACGTGATGAATGTATTGGGCGCCGGGGACGCCTTCCTGGCCGGTTTCCTGTCCGTCTGGCTGCGCGGCGGCGACTACGCCGAATGCTGCCGCCGCGCCAACGCCTGCGGCGCGCTGGTGGTGTCGCGCCACGGCTGCGCGCCGGCGATGCCGACCCCGGCCGAGCTGGAACGTTTTCTGGCCGCGCCGACGCGGCGGCCGGGCGAGGACGCGGCCCTGAGCCGGCTGCACCGGGTCAGCGCGGCGCGGCCGCGTTGGGACGAGTTGTGCGTGTTCGCCTTCGACCATCGCAGTCAGTTCTTTGAGCTGGCGCGCGCGGCGGGCGCGGACGAGGCGCGGCTGCCGCGTTTGAAACAGCTGCTGGTGCAAGCGGTGGCCGGCGTAGAGCAGCGCTTGGGTCTGCGCGGGCGGGTGGGGGTGCTGATAGACGAGCGCTACGGCGCCGACGCGCTGTACGCCGCCACCGGCCGCGGTTGGTGGGTGGGCCGGCCGGTGGAGCTGCCCGGCTCCAATCCGCTGGTGTTCGAGCAAGGACGCGCGATGGCCGGCGCGCTGGCCGCCTGGCCGCGCGAGCACGTGATCAAATGCCTGGTCCAGTACCACCCTGACGACGAGCTGGACAACCGGCTGGAACAGGAGGCGCAAATCCGCGCGCTCTACGACGCCGCCCAGGCCAGCGGCCATGAACTGCTGCTGGAAATCATCCCGTCCAAGGATCTGCCGCGCGCCGACGACACCGTCTACCGCGCGCTCAAGCGCTTGTACAACCTGGGCATCTATCCGGACTGGTGGAAGCTGGAGCCGCCCGCCGCCGCGCAGTGGCCGGCGCTGGACGCGCTGATCGCCGAGCGCGACCCCTATTGCCGCGGCGTGGTGCTGCTGGGCTTGAACGCGCCCTTGGATGCGCTGCGCCGGGGCTTTGCCGCCGCGCGCGCCAGCCGCAGTTGCCGCGGCTTCATGGTGGGTCGCAGCCTGTTTCAGCGGCCGGCCGAGCGCTGGCTTGCGGGCGAGATCGACGACGCCGGCCTGGTGGCCGAGGCCGGCGCCCGATTCACTGAACTGGTGGCGGTCTGGCGCGAGGAGCGCGGCACGGCCGGCCGCGCGTTCAGCGAGGAGGGCGCGCGATGAGCACGATTCGCTTAACCATGGCCCAGGCGCTGGTGCGCTACCTGGCCGCGCAGCGGGTGGAGCTGGACGGCGAGGAGCTGCCGCTGTTCGCCGGGGTGTGGGCCATCTTCGGCCACGGCAACGTCGCCGGTCTGGGCGAGGCGCTGCAGCAGGCCGGCGACAGCCTGCCCACCTGGCGCGCCCACAATGAGCAGGGCATGGCTCATGCCGCCATCGCCTACGCCAAAGCTCATTTCCGCCGCCGGATGATGGCGGTGACCAGCTCCATCGGCCCCGGCGCCACCAACCTGGTCACCGCCGCGGCGCTGGCCCACGTCAACCGGCTGCCGCTGCTGCTCTTGCCCGGCGACGTGTTCGTGTCGCGCGCGCCGGACCCGGTGCTGCAGCAATTGGAAGCGCCGCAGGACGGCACGCTGTCGGTCAACGACTGCCTACGGCCGGTGTCGCGCTATTTCGACCGCATCGTCCACCCGGCGCAGCTGCTCACGGCGCTGCCGCGCGCGCTGGCGGTGCTGACCGACCCGGCGCAGTGCGGGCCGGCCACGCTGGCGCTGCCGCAGGACGTGCAGACCATGGCTTGGGACTATCCGACGGACTGGTTCCGGACTAGGCGGTGGCGCATCGCCGCGCCGCCGCCGGAAGCGGATGCGCTGGAGCGGGCTGCGCGGGCGCTGGCCGCCGCGCGGCGGCCGCTGATCGTGGCCGGCGGCGGCGTGCTCTACAGCGCCGGCGGCGCGGCGGCCTTGCGCGCCTTCGCCGAGCGCCACGGCGCGCCGGTGGCCGAAACCCAGGCTGGCAAGAGCGCCTTGCCCTGGGACCACCCGCTGCAACTGGGCGCGATCGGCGTCACCGGCTCGCCGGCCGCCAACCGGCTGGCGGAACAGGCCGATCTGGTGCTGGCCCTGGGCACCCGCTTGCAGGATTTCAGCACCGGCTCCGGGCAGTTGTTTCGTCAGGCGGGGCTGCTCAGCGTCAATGTCAACGCGCTGGACGGGATCAAGGCCGACGCCGTGGCTTTGACCGGCGACGCCGCACTGTGCCTGGACGCGCTCTCGGTGCGGCTGGACTGCTGGCGCGCCGACGCCGGCTGGAGCGCCGAGGCGCGCGCGCTGGCCGAGGACTGGCGCGCGGAGACGGCGCGCGTCACCGGCCAGCGACAGCCTCGCGGCCTGCCTTACGACGGCGAGGTGATCGGCGCGGTACAGCGCCATCCCGGCTCCGAGCGCGACGACATCGTGGTCTGCGCCGCCGGCACCCTGCCGGCCGAATTGCACAAGCTGTGGCGCGCGGCGACGCCGGGCGGCTACCACCTGGAATACGGCTATTCCTGCATGGGCTATGAAATCGCCGGCGGCCTGGGCGTGAAGATGGCGCGGCCGGAGCGCGAAGTCATCGTGATGGTGGGCGACGGCAGCTATCTGATGATGAACAGCGAATTGGCCACCTCGGTCATGCTGGACCGGAAGCTGATCGTGGTGCTGCTGGACAACCGCGGCTACGGCTGCATCAACCGCTTGCAGCAAGCTTGCGGCGGCGCGCCTTTCAACAATTTGCTGGACGACTGCCGCCAGGGCCGCCACGGCGCGCCGCGAGTGGACTTCGCCGCTCACGCTCGTGCTTTGGGCGCCGAGGCCGAGCACGTGGCCGACATCGCCGGCCTGGAGGCGGCGCTGGTCCGCGCCCGCGCCGCCGAGCGCAGCTATCTGATCGTGATCGACACCGATCCGGCGCGCACCACCGAGGCCGGCGGCTGCTGGTGGGAGGTGGCGGTGCCGGAGGTGTCGGAACGGGCCGAGGTCCGCGCCGCGCGCCAGGCTTACGAAGACCGGCTGCGCCGGCGTCAATACGAATAGCGGGGAACAAGGCAATGCATGCATTCGACGTGAAAATCGGCATCAATCCGATCTCCTGGAGCAATGACGACCTGCCGTCGCTGGGCGGCGAGATCTCGCTGGAGCAGGCACTGGCCGAAGGCGCGGCCATAGGCTACCGCGGCTTCGAACTGGGCAATAAATTTCCGCGCCAGCCGGAAGCGCTGGCGGCGGCGCTGGCGCCGCACGGCCTGCAATGCGTGTCCGGTTGGCATTCCGGCCGGCTGGCCGAGCGCGGCGTGGATGAAGAAGTCGCCGCCGTGGAACCGCATCTGCGGCTGCTGGCCGCCAGCGGCTGCCGGGTGATGGTCTACGGCGAAGTGGCCCAGGCGATACAGGGCCAGCCGAGGCCGCTGAGCCAGCGCCCGCGCTTTGGCTCGGAACGGCAATGGCGCGATTACGGCGAGCGGTTGAACGCCTTCGGCCGCCATCTGCAAAGCCACGGCCTGACGCTGGCCTACCACCACCATATGGGCGCTTACGTCGAAACCCCGGACGATGTGGACGCGTTGATGGCGGTCACCGGCCCGGAAGTGGGCCTGCTGTTCGACAGCGGCCACATCGCTTTCGCCGGCGGCGAACCGTTGGCGGTGCTGCGCCGTCATATTGGCCGCGTGGTTCACGTTCATTGCAAGGACATCCGCCCGCAGGTGGCGCGGCTGGCGCGCAACCGCGGTTGGAGCTTCCTGGAAGCGGTGCTCAACGGCGTGTTCACCGTGCCCGGCGACGGCGTTATCGATTTCGAAGCCTTGCTGCGCATGCTGGCCGAGCACGGCTATCGCGGCTGGCTGGTGGTGGAGGCGGAACAGGACCCGGTGGTGGCGCCCAGCTACCGCTACGCCGAGCTGGGCTTTCGCATTCTGGCCGGCCTGGTGGCCGCCATCCGCGCCGGCGCGTCGGAAAGGAGCTGCGCATGAATCAGCCTGATTTGCGTGTTAGAGCGGCGGCCGGCCGCGTCGCCGCCGACGTGACGCCGGCCTCCGCCGGCTGGCGCCATGTCGGCTTCCGCGCTTTGCGCCTGGCCGACGGCGAAGCCGAGGACTGGTTGCAAGCGGAGCGGGAATGCTGCGTGGTGGTGTTGGCCGGCGTCGTCGACCTCATCGCCGGCGACCAACGCTGGCCGGGCGTGGGCGGCCGCGCCGATGTGTTCGACGGGCAAGCGCCGTGGGCGGCCTACATCCCCGCCGGCTGCCCGCTGCGCGTCGTCGCCCGCGGGGCGGCCGAAGTGGCGTTGTGCTCGGCGCCGGGCCGGCCGCTCAGCCGGCCGCCGCGGCTGATCCGGCCACAGAACATGGCGCAAAGCGTGCGCGGGCAGGGTGCCAACACCCGCTACGTCACCGACATCCTGCCGCAGCAGGCGGAGGCGGACAGCCTGCTGGTGGTGGAAGTGCGCACCCCGTCCGGCCATTCGTCCAGCTATCCGCCGCACAAGCACGACCGCGACGCGCTGCCGACGGAAAGCCTGCTGGAGGAAACCTATTACCATCGGGTGAGCCCGGCGCAGGGCGTCGTGTTCCAGCGCGTCTACACCGACGAGCGCGACCTGGACCAGTCGCACGCGGTGGAGGACGGCGACGTGGTGCTGGTGCCGCGCGGCTACCACCCGGTGTGCGTGCCGCATGGCTACGAATCCTACTACCTCAACGTGATGGCCGGGCCGCGCCGCGAATGGCGCTTCCACAACGACCCGGCGCATGAGTGGATGCTGTCCGCCGCCACTTGATAGCGTGTTGACGATCTCACACTCGCTCGCGAGATTTTGAACTGCTTCTTGTTGGGTAGGTGTTTGCATGGCGGCGGGGTGCTCCCCGCCGTTTTTTTGGATGACCATGGCGAAAAGCATAAGCGGACAAGGCACCGCCATGGCATGGCGGCGGTCTTGGGTCGCATTGCTCATGACATTTAGGATTAATCCTATATTGCCGCTCTGTCTCTCAGCTTAAGGTGTTCAACTTCTTCGCGTGTTCAGCCGGGGAAGTCGCCATGCCGCCACAATATAGCCATCAAAGGACCGTCCCCGTTCGCTGGGCGAATCCATGTGCGTTGGTCGCGCTCAGCCCATTCCCCTTTCCTCGACAATGTGCAGGCCCTCTTTGGCACCGTAGCCACTATCACATTTGGTCCAACCTTTCCCGGTTTCAAGCTCCACAAATTCGCCTGCGGGAAACTGTATGCGGGTATGGGATACAACATCACAGAGCCGGAGCAATTCCAACGCTATTAACAGTCGCTAAGCCAAATCCCAACTCAAGATCGTGTTTGAGCCACAAGGAGAATAAGCATGGAATTCTGGATTACCGGCGAAGGCGTGACCCAGGCCGCCAGCCTGGCCAGCTATACCGCCATCCACTTCCCGCGCCAACTAAGCCGCGTCCGCCTCAAGCGCATTCCGTTTTGGGGCAAGGGCATTACCCATAAGGACGGAGCCATTCGGGAAAAATCCCCCGGCCACTACTGGGTGGAAATCACCCACGACGACCCCAGCATCAAGGAAAGCTATGGCTGGTATCCGGGGGCAAACATCACCGGTATGGAAAGGACAAAGGATAAGCTCAGCGCCATGTGGGATGTTGAAGGATGCATCAATGGTGACTCCAAAGAACGGCGTCAAGCTGATGAGGGAGTTGAAAATCCTAGGGACTTCATGGCTGGTCGAGGTATAGGTCACAAACCCTACCCTTACGACCCCAACCATGGCAACCCGGACGCCCGCAGCATCCAGCCGCTCTACTTGGGATTGACCGACCAACGCTCGGAGGCGGCGGTGATAGACGAAATCCGCGCCTTCGCCGCCGCTTACAAGGATCAATCCGGCGGCCGCTGGAGCTATCGGCTGGACAGCTTTGGCGAAGCCAACTGCCACACCTTCATCTGGCGCATGTTGCACGACTGCCAGTTGATAGACCTGGAATTGCTCAACGCCGACATCGACCCCCACTTCGACAAGCTGCGCGGCCTGGTGCTGAAGGAAAGCGCCAAGGGCGCGGTCTTCGGCGGACCCGGCATCGGTGCGGCCGCCGCCCTCAGCACCGCACGCCGGCTGATCAAGCCTGACTATGTTGACCAACTGGTAGCACACACCACCATGACGCGCGACGAGCTGAAGCGCCGGAACTGGTTATGACGATCTGGCAAAAAGCCTCACTGATCGGCGTTCTGCTGCTCATGTTGCTGCTGCCTATGGCGCTGTTCATCTACCAAGTCCATCACACTCCGCTCGCCCAACAACTATTTAACTGGATATTCCCCATGAGCCTTAACTACACCACCGACCGCAATGGCGTGCGTCTGGCCATCAATACACCCTACTACGTCTATGAAGGACCACGCACCTTCTCCACCAACTATTTCGATGGTGAGATTCTGAGTTTTGAGGCAGCGGAACTAGAAGATGGCGTTGCCCAGATTGCCATCAATCAAAACCAGAAGATCGCCTATCGACAGAGCCGTATTTCAAAGCGAGAACCCTATACCGCCCCCATCGACTACGAGCGCTTCGGCATCAAGGTCAATGGCATCTACTTCTTCGGTCTGGATGCGGATGGCCAGATCAACCGGCTGCTGTCCATAGAACAAGCGCTATTAGAGCCGGCCTACGTCAAGGCCGACATCTTTGTTGCCGAGATCCGCTCAGCTGAAAAAGTCACTAGAACCCGCATAGGACGTGCCCAGATGAATTACTGGGAATCCAGTGGTTCACTCAAGGAGATCAAGGGCTTCCGGGTTTGGGCAACGGGCCGCAAACGCGCTTGGTTTTCCACCTTTACTGAGCAAGGAGAAGGAAACACTATTCACACCATTGACTATCAGGTCCAAACCGAACCCTTCACCGCCGACATCCCCATTAAAGTCCTCGGTATCAAGAATGATGGCCGCTATCTGCTCAGCGTCCTCCCCGACAACAGCGCCGGCTTCCCTCGCCCGGAACTGGATGCGCTAGAAGACAAGCGTCACATCGAACTCTGGGTAAAAGATGGCCAGGCCTATCGTGCAACGTTGACCACCTATGTTGTCACTGGCGAGAAATGGACCTTCTACAACGACAAAGGCGAATTAGAGCGACGTAACGGCTACGACATCGAGAACGGCCGCAAGGTGGAGTGGGCGCAAAAGCTTGACCGAACCATAGGCCAACGCGGCGGTGAATGGGTGCCTCCTAGGCCGCAAGATGAGCAAGAGAATTGAACATCGGGGAATCTTAAGCCGCTCTGCTGTTTGGTTCGAGGCGGAGAAGCGGTTTCGCGGCCCACATACCGCTTTCCAGCGAGCCGCCGGCTTGGAGCGCTGAGTCGGACATGGACCGGGCCTTGAACGCCGGCGGGGCTTGGGTTGGCGCGGGCGGCGGTGTAAACTGCCGCTTTTACGACCGCGCCGGTCTCTTGCCTGGATTCCGCCATGCCCACGCCTCATGCCGCACGCCGCGCCCGCCTGCTGTCCGCCCTGGGCGACGCCGTCGCGGTGCTGCCCACCGCGCCGGAAGCGGTGCGCAACGCCGATAATTTCTATCCCTATCGCCCGGACAGCCATTTCCTGTACCTGACCGGCTTCGCCGAGCCGGAAGCGGTGCTGGTGTTGGACGGGCGCAGCGGCAAGTCCATCCTGTTCTGTCGCGACAAGAATCCGGACATGGAAATCTGGGAAGGCTTTCGCCACGGCCCGCAGGCGGCGGCCGAGGCTTTCGGCTTCGACGAGGCCTATCCCATTGCCGAGCTGGACGCGCGGATGCTGGAGCTGCTGTCCGGCTGCGGCCGGCTGTGCTGGAGCCTGGGGCGCGACGCCAAGTTCGACGCGCGCGTCAACGGCTGGCTGGACAGCCTGCGCCAGCGCGCCTACCACGGCGCGCCGGCGCCCAGCTGCTACGGCGACGTGCACGCGCTGCTGGACGAGATGCGCTTGATCAAGGACGACAGCGAGATTGCGCTGCTGCGCCGCGCCGGCGAGATTTCCGCCGCCGGCCATGTGCAGGCGATGCGCGCCACCCGGCCCGGCCTGCATGAATACCAGATCGAGGCGGAAATCCTGCACGCCTTCGTCAGCCGCGGCGCGCGCCAGCCCTCCTACGAGAGCATCGTCGCCGGCGGCGCCAATGCCTGCACTCTGCATTACTGCGCCAACAACGGCCTGCTGCGCGATGGCGAGATGCTGTTGATCGACGCCGGCTGCGAGCTGGAAGGCTACGCCGGCGACATCACCCGCAGCTTCCCGATCAACGGCCGCTTCAGCGGCCCGCAGCGCGACGTTTACGAAGTGGTGCTGGCGGCGCAGGCGGCGGCCATCGCCGCGTTGGGGCCCAAGGTGCCCTGGAACGCGTCCGGCGACGCCGCGCTGGCGGTGCTGGCCCAGGGCATGCTGGACCTGGGGCTGCTGCGGGGCAGCGTGGACGGGGTGATCGAATCCGGCGCTTACCGCCAGTTCTACATGCACGGCATCGGGCATTTGATCGGCCTGGACGTGCACGATGTGGGCGCGCGCAAGCGCAACGGCCTGTGGCGCGCTTACCAGCCCGGCATGTGCGTGACGGTGGAGCCGGGCTTGTACATCCGCCCGGCGGACGGCGTGCCGGCGGCCTTGCACAATATCGGCGTGCGCATAGAGGACGATGTGCTGATTACCGAGCAGGGCTGCGAGGTCTATACCGGCGGTGTGCCCAAGCAAATTGATCAGATCGAAGCGCTGATGAACGAGAATTGAGTATCCGGAGCCTGTGTCCCGAGGAAACAGGAAGGAAGCAGACATGCAGCAACAGACGAATGAACATGCGGACGTGGTGATCATAGGCGGCGGCCCGGTGGGGGCGCTGGCCGCGCTGCGGCTGGCGCGCGCCGGCCGCGAGGTGACGCTGGTGGAGGCCCGAGGCCGCGACGAGGCGGTGCGCGACGCGCGCGCGCTGGCGCTGTCCTGGCACAGCCGCGAGCTGCTGCGCGAAGCCGGCGCCTGGCCGGAAGATTTGCCGGCGTCCTTGATCGACAGCGTGCACGTGTCGCAGCAAGGCGCTTGCGGCCGCACCCTGTTGCAAGGCGAGGATGTGGGCCTGCCGCACTTGGGCGCGGTGGTGGACTATCCGGCGCTGGTGGCGGCGCTGGGCGGCGCGCTGGAGCGCGCCGGCGTGCGAGTGCTGTGGCGCCACCGGGTGCGGACGGTCAAGAGCCTCAGTCATTACGCGGTGGTGACGGTGACGTCCGACGCCGGCGAGAGCGTGTTGACCTGCCGGCTGGCGGTGATGGCCGAAGGCGGCGCGCTGGCGGAAAGCCTGCCCGGCGTCAAGCGCCTGAGCCACGATTACCGCCAGTGCGCGGTGCTGGCCGAGGTGCGCACCGAATTGCCGCCCAAGGGCGTGGCCTATGAGCGCTTCGCCCACGACGGGCCGCTGGCCCTGCTGCCGCACGGCGACGCTTATATGTTGGTGTGGACCCGCAGCGCCGAGGACGCCGCCCGCCTGCAGGCGGCCGACGACGCCGAGGTGGCCGCCGCCTTGCAGCAGGCCTTCGGCGAACGTCAGGGCCGTATTCTGAGCGTGGGGCCGCGCGCGGCGTTCCCGCTGGCGCTGAAGCAGCTCAACCGCGTGGTCAGCGGCCGGGTGGCGATGATAGGCAACGCCGCGCAGACCATGCATCCGGTGGCGGCTCAGGGCCTGAACCTGGGTCTGCGCGACGCCGCCGGCCTCAGCGCGGCGCTGGCCGGCGCGGCCGACCCCGGTGCCGCCGCCGCGCTGGCGGCCTACGCGGCGGCGCGGCGGGTGGACAGCCACGCGGTGGTGGGCTTCACCCATGGTTTGATCAAATTGTTCGACGGCCACCATCCGGTGGTCAGCGCCATGCGCAGCGTCGGCCTCAGCGCGCTGGACGCGCTGCCGCCGCTGCGGCGCAAGTTCGCCAGCCATCTGGTGTTCGGCGTTTGACGGGGGAGCGAGCGTGAAGGCATTGCAGTACGACGTGATCGTGGTGGGCGGCGGCCTGGTGGGGGCCAGCCTGGCGCTGGCGCTGGACCGCGCCGGCAAGCGGGTGGCCTTGCTCGAGGGGCGGCCGCCGCGGCTGGAGGGGCTGGACCAGGGCTGGGACGCGCGCATCTACGCGGTGAGCCCGGCCAACCGCCGCTTCCTGGAGAGCCTGGACGCCTGGCCCGGCGCCGAGCGTCTGGGCGCGATCGAAGCGATGGACGTGCGCGGCGACGCTGGCGGCCGGATTCAGTTCGCCGCCAGCGACGCCGGCGAGCCGGCGCTGGCCTGGATCGCCGAGAACCGCTGGCTGCTGGCCGCGCTGTGGCGGCGACTGGCGGCGTCCGGCGTTGATTGTCTGCCGGGGCTTAAGCCGCAGGCGCTGAGCGCAGACGCGCTTGGCGCGGCGTTGACGCTGGACGACGGCCGCCGGCTGAGCGCCGCGCTGCTGGTCGGCGCGGACGGCGCCAACTCCTGGGTGCGCGAGCAGGCCGGCCTGGACGCCAGCGTCAAGCCTTACGGCCAGAGCGGGGTGGTGGCCAACTTCGACTGCGAACGCCCGCACGGCGGCGTGGCGCGGCAATGGTTTACCGGCGACAGCATCCTGGCCTGGCTGCCCATGGCCGGGAACCGAATTTCCATGGTGTGGTCAACCTCTGATCCCGCGCGCTTGCTGGAGCTGCCGCCGGAGCAATTGGCGGAGACAGTGGCCGCCGCCGGAGGACAGGCGTTGGGCGAATTGGCCGTCATCACTCCCGCTGCGGCGTTTCCGCTGCGCTTGATCCAGCCGGAGCGGGTGGCGGCGGAGCGCGTGGTGCTGGTGGGCGACGCCGCCCACACCGTGCACCCCTTGGCCGGCCAGGGCGTGAATCTGGGTTTCCAGGACGCGGCGCAATTGGCCGCCTTGCTGGCCGGCGAGCGCGACGCCGGAGACTGGATGTTGCTGCGTCGCTACGAGCGTCAGCGGCGCGAAGCGGTGAAAACCATGCAGCTGGGCTGCGACGGTCTGTTCCAATTGTTCCAGGCCAAGGCGCCGGGTCTGCCTTGGTTGCGCAATACCGGCTTGAACCTGACCAATTGCCTGAAGCCTTTGAAGCGGCAATTCGCTCGCCAGGCAATTGGTTACTGAACCTTCCCTTGAGGATAAAGATTGATGAAGAAGAACCTGAAGTCCCTGGCGCTGGGCGCCTCCCTGATGATGGCGCTGGCCGCTTGCTCGCAAGCCGCCGGCAGCGGCAACGCCGGCGATGTGAAAAAGGCGTTTGAAGGCCGCTTCCCGGGCAAGCCGGTCAAGGCGGTGACCGCCACGCCGGTGAAAGGCATTTACGAGGTGGTGGTGGACAATAAGCAGGTGGTGTACACCAACGCCGACGCCAGCTATCTCTTCGTCGGCGATCTGATCGACGCGGTGAAGAAGGAAAGCCTGACCGAGAAGAAAATGGCCGAGCTGAACAAAGTGGATTTCAAGTCGCTGCCGTTCGAGTACGCGCTGAAGGAAGTGCGCGGCAAGGGCGAGCGCAAGCTGGCGGTATTCTCCGATCCAGACTGCCCGTTCTGCAAGAAGCTGGAGCGCGAAGGCCTGAAGAATCTGGACAACGTCACCATCTACACCTTCCTCTATCCGCTGAGCCAGCTGCACCCGGACGCGATGCGCAAGTCCAAGCAGATCTGGTGCTCGCCGGACAAAGTGGCGGCCTGGTCCGGCTTCATGCGCGACGGCAAGCCGCTGACCGGCCCGGACAATTGCGACACTCCGCTGGAGAAGATTCAGCAACTGGGCGAGAAGCTGGGCATCACCGGCACGCCGGGCCTGATCTTCGCCAACGGCCAGCTGGTGCCGGGCGCGATCGATGGCGACGATATCGAGAAGCTGCTCAACGCCAAGTGAGCGCATGAAGACATGCGCCGCTAAGCGGGTTTCCACGGCCTGTTCCTGCGTTCTCGCGACGCCGGCTCAGGCCGTTGTCGCGCCTGGCGGGCGGCGATGACGGCGCGGCCGGGCTGGAGCGCGAGCTGGCGCGGCCTGTCCAACGGCGACCGCATCTTGCTGGGCCTGTCGTTTTCGCTGGCCGTGCATGGCCTGGCGATTTTTGCGCCGTGGCCGGTGGGCGGCGCGCGCGGAGAGCCGGCGGGACTGAGCGTGCGTCTGACGGCGGCGAGGCCGGCGGCCAGGCCGCCGCCGCGGCTGGAGCCGGCCGCCGCGCCGCCGGCATGGACCGCGCCGAGGGCGGAGCAGACCCTGCCGGAGGCGGTGTTTGAGGCGGAGCCAGAGCCGGCGCCTAGACCGAGTGCCTCGACGCCCGTCGCCGCGCTTCCCGCCGCGGCGTCGGCGCCCCTTGCGGAGGCCGCGCAGCCGGGGGACGAACTGCCGCAGCGTCTGGGTCTGGACCTGTATTATCCGGCCAGCCAACTGGAGCAACTGGCCGTGCCGCTGCGGCCGATCGAACTGCCTGAACTGGCCGATTTGACGGGGGGGGCGATCCGGATCGAATTGCGCGTCTATATCAATGAGCGGGGCGAAGTGGATGCGGTGCAATGGGTCAGCGCCCAGCCGGCCGGCAGCGAACAGCCCTTGCTCGAGCGTTTTCGTCAGGCCGAGTTTTCGCCGGCGCGCAAGGACGGCATCGCGGTGAAGAGCTATAAACGTATTTTGATCGAGTCCGAACCCGGCGATGGAACCGCTTCGCCGCCGTAGCCCGGACCGCGCCGACGGCGTGGGCCTGCGTGCTGACCGCAGCGCGGGTTCGTGGTAAATTCCGCTCTCCGGCACTGGCTGCCGGCGGCTAACATCTCCAATCAGGGGCGCACCAACGTCCCGGTCTTCAACAAAGGAATTCCCATGTCTGATCTGCAGACTCTGTTCACCCAGGCCCAGGCCGATGTCAAGACCCTGTCCGAGCGTCCGGACAACCAGACGCTGTTGCAACTGTACGCGCTGTTCAAACAGGCTACCGAAGGCGACGCCGCCGGCGAACGCCCGGGCATGATGGACTTCATCAACCGCGCCAAGTTCGACGCCTGGGAAAAGCTGAAGGGCAAGGGCAGCGACGAGGCCAAGCAGGAATACGTGGACGTGGTGAAGCGCCTGCTGGAAGAGTAAGCCGGCCGCGGCCGACCCCTGCCGCCGAAACGGCGCGCCCGCAGGCGGCGCCGTTTTCGGCGGCGAACCGGCACCAGACTAGCGTGCCGATTTTTTTAGAACCTGTTCAAAGTCTGCGGAGCGTTGCCGGTACGGCGAGCGTGTTTTCGAAACGCTCATGCGCCGTCGGCGCAATCCGCTATTTCCGCCGCAGCGCCTTGTCTCGCCCTTGCCCGCGAGGCTTTGAACAGGCTCTATAGTTGTCTGACTGTTGATGAGCAGTGCGGCGGTATGGTTTTTCAATCAAGTGAAGCGTTGGCCAAGATGAAGAGAGTCTTTTGCTTGCTGGTTTTCGTCCTGCTGGCGCAAGCGTGCCGGGCGGGCGACGACCCGGTTTTGCTGGTGGTGTCGGGCAAGATCAGCCATTTCACCGATTCGGCGCGCGGCGTGTACGAATTCCGCGAAAGCGCGCTGATGGCCTTGCCGCAAACCTCGCTGGTCACCGCCACCAGTTGGACGCCCAAGGCGACTTTCAGCGGGCCGCTGGTGCGGGACATCCTCAATAAAGTGGGCGCCTACGGCCATCAGGCCCAGTTTGTGGCGCTCAACGACTATACCTATTCCATTCCTATCGGCGAGCTGGTCAAGTACCGCGCCATCCTGGCGCGCCGCTTCAACCAGCAGCCGATGAACGTGGCCCGTTACGGCCCGTTGTGGCTGATGTATCCGCTGGAGCAGATGCCGGACTCGGCCAAGGGGCCGGCCTTGGACGCCAAGCTGATCTGGCAGATAGACGGTCTGGTGGTGAACTGATGAACCAGGACAATCAAGCGTCGTCCGGCGTGGAGCCGGGCTGGGCCGGCCGCCTGCGGCGGCTCATTTCCGGATGGGGCGGCTGGCCGGAAGGCCGGCGCATGCTGTGGGTGGGCCTGCTGGTGCTGATCACCGCTGCCAGCGGCATGTATTACAGCATCAGCCAGCTGGGCAAGGTCAATTCAGTGGCCAACAGCAGCGAGGATTTGTATTGGTCGGTGGCGCAATTCCAGCTGGAAATGGAGCGCGCCAAGTCCGCGCTGGTGGGTTTCCAGGCCGGCCGCATCACGCAAGACGAGCTGTTGCGGCGCTTGGAAGTGGCCAGCAGTCGTTTCCATGTGTTTTCCGAACCGGCGCCGGTGCGGGTGCAGATGTTGCTGCGCCAGGTGAAGGGTTTCGACACCCTGGTGGCGGATTACCAGCAATTGTTCAACGACCCTGCTTTCAGCCACCCCGCGCTGGCCTCGGTGCCGGCGCTGCTGGAACGCATTGACTTGCTGCGGCCGCAACTGATGGCCTTCGCGGTGGAGGCGAGGGTGGCGGAGGTGAAAAGCCGCACCGAGCGGCTGGAGGATCTGGACCGCCAGCGCAGCAATGTGCTGTATCTGCAGTCGGTGTTGTGGGGCGTGATCTGCGCGGTGATCCTGCTGCTGTCGCGCTACAGCTCGGTCAAGCGCCTGGCCAGCGCCAAGCAGGCCTTGCTGGAGAAGGAGCAGTCCGCGCACCAGGCCACGGTGGCGATGGAGCTGGACCGCACCACCTTTCTGGCCACGCTGAGCCACGAGATCCGTTCCCCCTTGCAGTCGATGCAGGTTTGCATCGAATTGCTGGAGCCGGTGGCGGACGGCCAGAAAACCGCGCGCACGGCCTTGCAGCGCTTGAAAACCAGCGTGTCCCACTTATCCGCCCAGGTGCACGACATCATGGATATCAGTGCCATCCGCAATATGAAGCTGCGGATGAATCCGCAGCCGATGCCGCTGGCCGAGGTGCTGCAAGCCACCATGGACGTGATGCGGCCCTTGGCCGACGCCAAGGGGCTGGCGCTGAATTATCAGGCCGGCCCGCTGCCGGCGACGGTGCTGCTGGACGAGGTGAGGCTGCGTCAGGTCGTGGGCAATCTGGTGTCCAACGCCATCCGCTACACCGATAGCGGCTCGGTCACGGTCAGCGTGTCCTGCCTGCGCGCCACCGGCCATCACGAGCTGGTGCTGCAAGTGCGCGACACCGGGGTGGGCATTCCGCCGGAGTACCAGCAGCGTATTTTTCAGCCTTTCATCCAGGGCAAGCATAGACGGGCCGGCAGCTGCGGGCTGGGTCTGTCCATCGTCAAGGAGCTGGTCAATCTGTTTGGCGGCTGCATAGCGCTGGACAGCGCCGAGGGCAAGGGCGCCTGCTTCACCGTGCGCATACCGGTGCAGGCGGCGGAGACGCCGGGCTCGCAGTCGGTTCTGATCGTGGACGACGACGCCGACATTCGCGACACCCTGGCCGAGTTGCTGCAGCGCGACGGCTATCAGGTGGCCACCGCGGAGACGGCGGCCTTGGCGGAACGGGCGCTGGAGCAAGCCGATTTCGACGCCGTGCTGCTGGACATGCACCTGGGCGCGGACAGCGGCTATCAGGTGGCGGAGCGGGCCTGGAGCGGCCGGCGCGCCGAACAGACCGCCGTCGTCGGCATGAGCGCTTACCCGGAGGCCTTTCAGGATCCGCGCGCCCAGCGTTTCGCCGGCATCCTGGCCAAACCCTTCGACGCCGGCCAGCTGCGGCAGATGCTGGACGTGGTGGCCAGACGCGGCTGAACGCGGCGGCGCATGGCCGGACAGAAAAAAGCCCTGGAGATCCAGGGCTTTTTCATGTCGCTCGGCGGCTGAAGCGGGTCTGCTCAGACTTCCAGATCGTGGGCCGCGGTGACCACATTGGTGATCTGCAGCGCCAGGATGGAGCCCGGCGTCGGCTTGCCGATGTAGTAAACGCCCTGGATGCGCAGCGCCTGCTGCAAGGCGGATTCGTATTCCTCGGCGTGGCCGGTCAGCACGATGATGGGCACGGTGGACGAGCGCTGGCGTATGGTCTCGATGACCTTCATGCAGTCCTCGTCGCCCAGCACCCAGTCCAGCACGAAAGCGTCGAACTCTTCGTGCGGCAGCGCGGCCAACAGTTCGGACGGGGATTCGTAGGGCAGGGCGAACAGGCCCTGGCGCACAAGCACCGCGGCCAGGATGTCGGCGTCCATATCGTCCAGCACCGCCACCAGCAAGCGCTTGTTGTTGGCGCGCTTGGGCGGCTGCACCGCCAGATAGGTGACTTCGTGGCCGTTGATGCAGCGGTCGTGGCTGCCTGGATACACGTGCCAGCTGTCGCCCTGACGACGCGCCAGCAGCAGCGGCGAGATGGAATCGTCCTGCACCACGTCGCCCAGCTGTATCCAGCAATGAGCTTCCTCGGTGTGGTCGGTCAGGTGGAGGATGGCCGGGATCAGGTCGGCGTCCGGCACCCGTACCGGCCGGCGGTTGTCTTGAGACACCAGCAGTTCGGAAGTGGGCAGGCCCAGATATTGCGCCAGCTTTTCCAATTGACCCAGCTGCCACTGGCTGCTGCCGTTGAGCTTGCGGTAGGTTTGCGACGCGCTCAGGCCCAGCACTTCTTCGATCAGGCTGACCTGTTGAGACTCCGCCAGGCCGCGCTGTTCCAGGTGCGTGCGGATATTGGCGTTGATGATTTCCGTGGTTGGCTTGTTCTGTGTCATTTGCATGTCTTTGGAGTAGGGCGACTATCGGGTCGTTCTGGTCCGCAGCTTGCCGTCGACGTGGGCGGATGGCTGCTGTCTTTGTTCATTATCGGCGGCGGCGAGCGGAAGGCGGATGGCCTTCCGGGCAGGGGTGGGCATGTCGACGCTTTGGTTTATGTTTTAGCCGATATTAGTCAGTTTTTGCAAAATTTGCGAAAAATTTCGCTAAAAGTGCAAAAAAGGTTTTCATTTTAAAAGTAGTCATACAGATTGAAACCTGTTCCTTGGTACAGATTGGGGCTGGGTTATGCCTTTGCGTTATCGGATTGGGTTTGGAATTTTTTGACTAAGTAATTGATTATTTTTTAGTATTTTGGAATTTAGGACGACAGCGGGCGCAGGGGCTGGGGTGTTGTAATTTCGCATATCATGCGAAGGGCGCGCGGGCGCGGCGACGCGCGCCCACACGCCCCGCGACCTTGGGGCGGCGGATCAGCCCAGGGTGCCGGTCAGGCTGACCTCTCGGGTTTCCGGCACTTCGTTGTAGGACAGCACGTGCAGGCCGGGCGCGAACAAGCGCGCGTAGCGCGCCAGCAGCGGGCGGATCTGTGGCATCACCAGCAGGATGGGAGCGTGGCCCATTTGCTTCATCTGGTCGCGCACCACCGGCATATTGGCCTGCAGCTGCTGCAGCACATTGGGGTCGATGGGGAAGCTGTCCAGCTGCGGCTTGCCGGTTTGCTGCGCCTGGCTCAGCGCGCCCAGCAGCAGGTTTTCCAGATCGGCGGACAGATTGAAGGCCTTCATCTCGCCGCGCGGCCCCAGGATGGATTGCACGATCTGGCGTTTCAGCGCGCAGCGCACCTCGGCCGCCAGCATGATGGGGTCCTTGCTGCTTTCGCTGGCGTCCAGCAGGGCGTTGGCGATGGGAGCGATGTCTTTCAGCGACACATTGTCGGTCAGCAGTTGGCGGTAGGCCTTGAGCTGCAAGGGCGCCGGCAACGCTTGGTTCAGCGCGGAAGCGAGCTTGGGCGCCAGCGCGGACAGCCGCTCGTTGATGGCGGCCACGTCGTCGTGGCGGAACAGCTCGGACAAGTGCTCGCGCATCACCTTGTTCAGATGGGTGGCCACCACGCTGGCGCAGTCCACGACTTGGTAGCCCAGGCCCAGCGCCTTGCTTTTGTCGTCAGGCAGGATCCAGGTCACCGGCATGGCGTAGGCCGGGTCCACGCCGGGCATGCCGTCCACTTCGCCGTACAGTTCCGGCGAGGGAATGGCCATCAGCCGGTCGGCGTAGACCTCGCCTTCGGCCACGGTGTTGCCGCTGAGCAGGATGGCGTACTGCGAGGGCTTGAGGCGCAGATCGTCGCGCAGATTCACCTGCGGCATCAGCACGCCCATGCTCTCGCTCAGGCTTTGACGCACGCCGCGCACGCGCTTGGCCAGCGGCGCGCCCTGGCTCTTGTCCAGCAGCGACACCAGTTTGTAGCCCAGGTTGACGCCCAGGGTGTCCACATAGGGCAGGGCGGCCCATTCCAGTTCGATGTCGGCGTCGCCGGCCAGCGCGCTTTTCGCCAGCGCCGGGTCCGGCAGGTTGGGCAGCACCTGCTGGCGCTGGTGCAGCCGCCAGGCGACGAAGCCCAGCAGCAGCGCGAAGCCCAGGAAGGTGGGCCAGGGCATGCCGGGGATGGCGGCCAGCACCAACATCATGCCGGCGGCGCTCATCAGCACGGTGGGGGAAGCCAGCATCTGCTTGCCCACTTGTTCCTGCATGTCGCCGTCGTCGCTGATGCGGGTGACGATGATGGCGGCGGCGGAGGACAGCAGCAGCGCCGGAATCTGCGCCACCAGGCCGTCGCCTATGGTCATCAGCGCGTACTGGCGGAAAGCGTCGCCGGCGGACAGGCCGTGCATCAGCGCGCCGATGGCCACGCCGCCGAAGAGATTGATGATCAGGATCAGGATGCCGGCGATGGCGTCGCCGCGCACGAACTTGGAGGCGCCGTCCATCGCGCCGTAGAAATCGGCCTCGGTGGCGATGTCGCGGCGGCGCTGCTGCGCCTGCTCCTGGTTGATCAGGCCGGCGTTGAGGTCGGCGTCGATGGCCATTTGTTTGCCGGGCAGCGCGTCCAGGGTGAAGCGGGCGGAGACTTCCGAGATCCGTTCCGCGCCCTTGGTCACCACCATGAAGTTGATGATCATCAGGATGACGAACACCACCATGCCGACAACGAAGTTGCCGCCTATCACCACCTGGCCGAAGGCCTCGATCACCCGGCCGGCGGCGTGGGTGCCTTCATGGCCGTGCAGCAGCACCACCCGGGTGGAGGCCACGTTCAGCGACAGCCTGAGCAGGGTGGTGGCCAGGATGATGGTGGGGAAGGCGGAGAAGTCCAGCGGCCGCTTGGCGGAGACGCTGACCAGGATGACGATGATGGCCAGCACGATGTTGAAGGTGAACAGCATGTCCAGCGCCATCGGCGGCAGCGGCAGCATCACCATGGCCAGTATGGCCAGCAAAAACAGCGGGGCGGCGATCTTGTGGCGGCCGATGTCGGCCAGCAGTCGGGTGAAAGCGTTCATGGTGCGGTTCTGGGATCGGCCATGTCGCGCGGGATCGGCAAATCGTCCGGCAGCCGCGGCTGGCTGCGGCGCGATCCGTTGCGGAAGGCCTTGAGTTGCATGACATAGGTCAGGACTTGCGCCACCGCTCGGTACAGGGGCGCGGGAATTTGCTGGTTGACCTGAGTGGTGTGGTAGACGGCGCGCGCCAGCGGCGGCAGCGGCACGATGTCCACTTGGTGCTCCTGAGCCACCTGACGGATGTAGAGCGCCATCTCGTCCAGGCCCTTGGCGATGATGAACGGCGCTTCCGCGCGTTCCTCATCGTATTTCAACGCCACCGCGTAGTGCTCCGGGTTGACGATGACCACGTCCGCGGTGGGCACGGCCTTGCGCACGCCGCGCTGGGCCATCTGCACCTGGATCTGGCGAATGCGCTGCTTGATCTCCGGCCGGCCCTCGGTGCTTTTGTACTCTTCCTTGATCTCCTGCTTGCTCATCTTCTGCTGCTTCATGAACAGCAGGATTTGCAGCGGCAGGTCGATCAGCGCGAACAACATGAACACCGCGGTCAGCGTCAGCAAGGCGTTGATCAGCAGCTCCGCGCTGCCGGCCAGCGCGGTGGCGAAGGGCGCGCCCTGCAAGGCGAAAAAATCCTCCAGCGCGCTTTGGCTCAGCCGGTACAGCACCCAGCCCAGCAGCAGCGCCTTGGCGATGGATTTGCCGATTTCGCTGGCGTGGCGCGCCGAGGCGATGCGGCCGAAGTGGGCCAGCGGGTTGAAGCGCTCCAGCTTGGGCTGCAGGTGGTTGAAACTGAAGACCCAGCCGCCGGGGTAGAGCGAAACCACGATCATGCACAGCGGAATCACCGCCAGCGGCAGCACCATCTTGACCAGCAGCAGCAAGGTGCCGGCAAACAGCTTGGACCAGCTGTTGTCCAGCGCGCCGCTGCCGGAGAGCGGGGCAAAGGCCAGGGCGAACAGTTCCCGGAACTCGTCCAGCCACTGCGGCATCATCCAGAAAGCCAGTTTCAGCGCCAACAGCAGGCCCAGCGCGGCGGCCAGATCGCGCGAGCGCGGCACCTGGCCTTGCTTGCGCGCCTGCCGCAGCTTGTGCGGCGTGGCCTTTTCGGTTTTATCGCCGCCGCGCCCCTCAGCCATGACCGGCCCTCAGCATGCCGCCCAGCAGGCGCAGCATCTGTTCGTTCAGGTTCAGGTATTGCTGCGGGATGAAGCGCGCCACCAGGCCCAGCGTGCCCAGGCCGAACAGAGTAATCAGCGGGAAGCCCAGCGAAAACAGGTTCAGCGACGGCGCCACCCGGTTGATCATGCCGACGCCGGCCTGCACCACGAAGGTGGCGAACACCGCCGGCAGCGCCAGCAGCATGGCGGCGGACAGCACCCAGGCCACGCCGCCGGCCAGCATGGACAGCGAGGCGGCCGGCACGCCGCCGCCCACCGGCCAAGCCTGGAAGCTGGCGTAAACCACCTGGATCAGCAGCAAATGACCGTCCAGCGAGAAGAAGATCATGGCGCCCAGCAGGTAGAGCAGGCTGGACACCACGTCGGAAGAGTTGCCGTTGCCGGGATCGTTCATCACCGCCATCGACAGCGCCATCTGCGAGGACACCAGGAAGCCGAGCACCGCCAGCACCGCCAGCACCAGCTGGAAGGCGAGGCCGAACAGCAGGCCGATCACCGCCTGCTCGATGCTGGCGGCGACGCCGGCCAGCGAGAACAGGTCCAGCTTGGGCAAGGGCAGGGTGGCCGGCAACGTGGCGGCGGACAGCGCCAGCGCCAGGCCGATGCGCACCCGCACCGGCACCATGCCCTCGCCGATGAAGGGAGCGACGCTGAAGGCGGCCATCAGCCGGCAGAACGGCCACCAGAAGGCCGGGATCAGGTCCAGCAGCTGGGCGTAGAGGCCGGTCACGGCTATCCGACCAAACCGGCGGCGCGCTGGAACATCGCCACGCAGAAATCCATCAGAAAACCGGTGATCCAGTGGCCGGCGATGGCGATGGTCAGCAGGGTCACCAGCAGCCGCGGCAGGAAGGACAGCGTCTGCTCGTTGATCTGGGTGGCGGCCTGAATCAGGCTGACGATGACGCCGACGATCAGGCTGGGCAGGATCAGCAGCACCACCAGGGTGACGACGACGCGCAAGCTGTCGTTGACGATGTCGACGGCGATGTCGGGGGTCAGCATGGCAAGTCCATTCTCAAAAGCGCGCTCAATAAGCCTGTATCGAGGTGACCAGGGTGTTCACCGTCAGCGACCAGCCGTCCACCAGCACGAACAGCAGCAGCTTGAGCGGCAGCGAAATCACCAGCGGCGACAGCATCATCATGCCCATCGCCATCAGCACGCTGGACACCACCAGGTCTATCACCAGGAAGGGGATGAACAGCATGCAGCCGATCTGGAACGCGGTTTTCAATTCCGACAGCACGAAGGCCGCGAGCTTGACCGCGAAGGCGTGGTCCTGCGGATTGCTGATCTTTTCCTCGCCGGACAGCCTGGCGATCTGCGCCAGCGCGGTTTTGCTGGTTTGCGCCAGCATGAAGCGGCTGATGGGCTTCTGCGCGATCTCCAGCGCCTGCTGCATGGTGATCTTGTCCTGATCGAAGGGCTGCAAGGCCTGGTTCCACACCTCCAGCCCCACCGGCCGCATCACCAGTAGGGTCAGGATCAAGGACACGCCGGTGACGATGCGGTTGGGCAGGCCCTGTTGCAGGCCTAGCGCCTGGCGCAGCAGCGAGAGCACGATGATGAAGCGGGTGAAGCTGGTCATCATCAGCACCAGCACGGGCAAGAGCCCGAGCAGGGTCATCAGGATCAGGATCTGGGTCTTGATGGTGAAGTCCACCGGCGTGCCGCCGGCGTTGGCCGACAGCAGTTTCAGCGGTTCTGCCTGACAGGCGGCGGCCAGCGCCCACAGCCCGGCGGCGAGCAGGCTGGGGTGGAGGGACCTCGAAAAACCTGCTGCGCGGTCCGATAGCGGCGTTGCTCCGTGCTCGCTCCCTCGCTGTACGGTTTGTACTATCTCGGTCGCTGCGCGCGGTGCGCCTTGCTCTCGAACCGCTCGCGACGGTTTTTCGAGGTCCCTCAATTTCTTCAAGGCTTCCATCAGGTCAGGCTGTCCAGTTCCAGATCGTTCAGCTCCACCACCCGCAGGCCGTAGTTCTCGCCGGCCACCACCACCTCGCCGCGGCCGATCACGGTGCCGTTGACCTTGATGTCCAGCGGTTCGCCGGCCAGCTTGTCCAGCTCCACCACCGAACCGTTCTCGATATTGACCAGATCGGCCAGCGAGATGTCGGCGCCGCCCACTTCCAGCGTCAGCCGGACCGGGATCTTGCGCAGGAACTGGGTCATGTCGCGCTGCGGCCGGCGCGCCGCGCCGTCGTCTGTCGGCTTGGCGTCCGCGTCGTTTTGGCCGTCCAGGCCGTCCAGCACGCCGCCCAGATCGAAATCGTCGTTCAAGTCCATGCTCATCCTTGCTTGTTCTGTGTTTGTAGAGTTATTCGCTGACGACAAAGCCGGTCAGGCACAGCTTGCCGTGCTGCTCGGCCACCTCGGCCTCGAACAGCCGCGAAGCGCCGACCAGCACTTCGCTTCTGGCCTGCAGCGTCACCGGCAGCACGCTGCCGGGGCGCAGGTCCATGATGTCGCCCAGCGCCATTTCGCGGTCCAGCAAGCGCGCTTGCAAGCGCACCCGCAGCCGGTCGCGGAAGGTCTCCGCCGGCGCGGCTTGGGCGTCGGCGCTGTCGCGGCGGCCGGACAGGTTTTTCAGCAGACGTTCGAAGCAGGCGGCGTCCAATTGCAGACGCAGCGCGCCGACGGCGTGTTCGCCGTCGCCGATGTCCAGGCGGATTTCCCAGACCCCGGTGCCGGGCGGCACGAAGGGCAGCAGCGCGCAGTCGGCGGGGCCGGGCGGCAGGCCGCCGGCCTGACGGTCCAGCCGCAATACGCATTGCAGCAGGCGGGGCAGCAAGCGCTCGGCCAGGCTGCGCGCCAAGCGGCGCTCGGTTTCGGTTTCCGCCGGCGCGCCGGCGTCGGCGTCCGGCTGCGTTGCCGGCGCGCCGAAGCGGTAATCCAGCAAACGCAGCAACAGCGGCCGTTCGATATGGCTGCCCAACTGGCAGCCGTCCAGCGCGTGCCACAGCCAGCGGCGCTCGTCGGCGGCCGGCTGCGCCTGCTCCAGCGCGCGGATGTGGAAACGCGCGTGGTAGCGGCGGTTCAGTTCTTGCTGCAGGAAATCCGCCAGCTCTTCTTGCAGCGCTTTGCCGAAGACGGGCAGCAGATGGAACGGCCGTCCCAGCGTGCGCAGGTCGAGAGCCGGCAACTGGGCGCCGTCATGCTGCGAAATGATTCTGGCTCTTGGCATCTCGATTCTCGGTGAAGGCGTGAGCGTGGCGCCGCCGGCGTCCGCGCGCCCGGCCGGCGCGCGCGGGCGACGGAAGGGGCGCGGCGCTTAAACCGCGGCGGCCTGGTGCTTATCAAGGCCGGCCGGCCGTCTGAGGCGCCGCATGCGAAATGTACTAGAAGGTACTAAATTCGCGGCTCGCGGACGGAGGCAAACGGCAGGCTAAACCTTATGGAGTGTGCATCTTACTGGCTGCCGCCGCTGGGTAAAGGGGGAAAATTCACGTCACACTTTGTGAAAATTCACGGCTGTTGGTTTAAGCATAAAGTTTAAAATCGCCGCTCGTATCCTGGCGTCAGGATGATGGCATGGTTACAAGTCCTCATCTCGGGGCTGCCGCTTCGATACGCTCGCCGCTCCCGGGCGGCGAGCCGCAGACGTGAAACCGGCCTTGATTGGCCACTCAATAATAACGGGCTCCGCCCGACAAGGATTTCCGATGGCGACCAACCTGGGTTTGATGATTCATGCCGACCGCAAGCAGATGCTCGGCGAAATGGCCGGGATGGCGCGCAGCGCGCCGATTGCGCCGCCGCAGCACAGCGAAGAACCCGCCACCACAGCCAGCTTCTCCGACGCCATGGGCGCGGCCATCCGCGACGTGGACGCGCAGAACCGCGCGGCTTCCGAAAAAATGGCCGACGTGGACAGCGGCAAGAGCGACGACCTGGTCGGCGCCATGCTGATGAGCCAGGAAGCCAGCCTGTCGTTCTCCATGCTGATGCAAGTGCGCAATAAGGTAGTGGGCGCCGTGGACGACTTGATCAAGATGCAGCTGTAAGCCGCGAGGACCATGCCCGTGTTGAATCGTTTTCGCAGCGGCGTCGCGGCCGTGCAAACCCGTCTGGGCGGCCGTTGGCCCGTTTCCGGAGACTCCTTGCGCCTGGCGCTGCCCATCGTCGCGCTGGCCATAGGCGTCACCGTCATGATCAGCCTGTGGCTGTGGCGCGACGACGCCAGCTACAAGCCAGTGTTCGGCGCACAGGAAAAAGTGGTGGCCGCCGACATGATGGCGGTGCTCGACGCCGAAAAAATCCCTTATCGCATCCATCCGCAAACCGGCCAGGTGTTGGTGCCGGACAGCCAGCTGGGCCGCGTGCGCATGCAGCTGGCGGCCAAGGGCGTGGTGGCGCAGCTACCGTCCGGCCTGGAGTTGTTGGACAAGAACGACCCGCTGGGCGTCAGCCAGTTTGTGCAGGACGTGCGTTTCCGCCGCGGACTGGAAGGCGAGCTGGTGCAAAGCATTCTGGCGCTGGAGCCGGTGTCCGCGGCGCGCGTGCATCTGTCGCTGCCGCGCGCCACGTCCTTCGTCGGCGCTGCCAACGACAAGGGCTCCGCCTCGGTGGTGGTGACCCTCAAGCCCGGCCAGCAACTGAACAATGAGCAAGTGGCCGCGGTGATCAAGTTGGTGGCCGGCAGCGTGTCCACGCTGTCGCCGTCTCAGGTCACTCTGGTGGACCAGGCAGGCAATCTACTGTCTTCCCGCGTGGATTTGAGCGACGACGGCATGCTGGGGGGCAATGAGAGCGACGCCGCGCGACGCTTCCGCGAGGAAGCGCTGCAAAACGTTCGCGACCTGCTGACCCCGGTGTTGGGCAAGGACAATTTCAAGGTGAGCGTCACCGCCGACGTGGACAACGACCGCGTAGAGGAAACCCGCGAGAAATACGGCGAAGCGCCCAAGGTCACCAACGAGGCCTCCCGCGAGGAAACCTCCACCGAGAAAATGGCCTTGGGCGTGCCCGGTTCGCTGAGCAACCGTCCGGTCAACACCGACGCCTCCGGCTCCGCCTCGGAAAAAGCCGGCAACAGCAAGAACGCCGTCACCCGCCAATACGCTTACGACCGCAGCGTCACCCAGATCAAGAAGGCGCGCGGCACGCTGCGCCGCCTGAGCGTGGCCGTGGTGTTGAACCAGGCCGCCGCGCCGGCCAAGGGCGGCTGGAAGTCGGCGGAACTGGCCAATGTCGACAAGGTGCTGCGCAACGGCCTGGGCATCCACGCCGAGCGCGGCGACACCCTGGCGGTGTCCACGCTCAACTTCTCCGCGCTGTCCGAGCCGGAGCCGATCTGGATGCAGCAGGACACCTGGTTCGAAGCCGCGCGCTGGGCCGTCTACGCCTTCGGCCTGCTGCTGGCCTACCTGCTGCTGGCGCGTCCGCTGCTGAAAATGCTGCGCCAGCTGACTGACCGCCAGCTGCGCGAATACCAGCAGCCGGAGGCGCTGGAACTGAAACCCGATCCGTTGATGGACGGCGCCGATCTGCGCGCCGCGCGCCAGGCTCAGTTGTCCTCCGCGCCGCAACCGGCTGCCTTGGCCGCCGCGGCCGGCGCCGGCGGAAGCCCGGTGGTGCCGCTGCTGGAAAACTACGATCTGCCGCCGGCCGGCTCCAGCGTCGATGTGTTGGTGGACCATCTGAAAGGCTTGGCCGCCAAAGAGCCGGAACGCGTCGCCGAAGTCGTCAAACAATGGGTGCAGAAAAATGGACGAAACCAATAACGCCGTAGCGCCGGCCCTGCCGCCGGCCGCCGCCGCGCCCGCCGCAGATGCGATGAACACCATCGAGCAGGCCGCCGTGCTGCTGTTGTGCATGGGCGAAGAGCCCGCCGCCGCCGTGCTGCGCTGTCTGAGCCGCGAAGAACTGCTGCAAGTGACCCAGGCGATGTCCGGCATGAGCGGCATCAAGGTGGACGCGGTCAAGACCACGATTCAGAAATTCTTCGACGAATACCGCGAGCAGAGCGGGGTGCACGGCGCCAGCCGCGCCTTTCTCAAGCGCTCGCTGGACCTGGCGCTGGGCAGCGACATCGCCAACAGCGTGCTGGACACCATCTACGGCGACGCCATCCGCCCCAAGATGGCGCGGCTGCAATGGGTGTCGCCGCAATGGCTGGCGGACCGCATCGCCGGCGAACACGTGCGCATGCAGGCGGTGTTCCTCGCCTTCCTGCCGCCGGCGCTGGCCGGCCAGGTGGTGGACGCGCTGCCGGCGGATAGCCGCGACAGCGTGCTGGTCAACGTGGCCCGGCTCAAGGACGTGGACCGCGAGCTCTTGGAAGAGCTGGAAGAACTGGTCAACCGCTGTCTGGAAAGCCTGCACACCCAGAGCACCGCGGTGGAAGGCATGCAGCAGACCGCCGACATCCTCAACCGCCTGCCGGGCGACCGCCAGCGCATGATGGAACTGCTGCGCGCCCACGATCCGGACATCGTCGAGGAAATCGAAACCCGCATGTACGACTTCTTCATCCTGTCGCGCCAGACCGAAGCCGTGCTGATGCGCATCAGCGAAGACATTCCGCTGGAGCAATGGGCCATCGCGCTCAAGGGCGCGGAGCCGGCGGTGCGCGAAGCCATCGTCCAGACCATGCCGCGCCGTCAGGCGCAGAACTTCGACGCCATGATGCGCCGCTCCGGCCCGGTGCCGCTCAGCCGCGTGGAAGAAGTGCGGGCGGACATCATGGCCCAGGTCAAACAGCTGGCCCAGGCCGGTGAAATCGACCTGCAGCTGTTCCCCGAGGAAGTGGTCGAGTGAAGGCCTGGCGCCCCTTCCGCTTCCCACCGCTGATCCACAGCGCGCTGGACCTGCCGCTGGACGCGCAGGATTCCGCCCAGATCCAGGCCTCCGCCGCCGATGGTTTCCGTCAGGGCATGGACGCCGGTTACAACGAAGGCCTGGCCAGCGGCGAAGCCGCCGGCCGTGAAGCCGGCTACGCCGCTGGCCTGGAACAGGGCCGCCAGGAAGGGTTGGCGGCGGCGCGCCGCGAAGCCCGGGCGGAGCTGGCCGATCTGGGCCGGCCGCTGGAAGCCGCGCTGGCCGAGCTGCGCCGCGTCAGCGAGGAGTACCAGGCGGCGATGCGCGACGAAGTGGTGGAACTGGTGGCCAAAGTGGCGCGCCAGGTGATCCGCTGCGAGTTGGCGCTCAAGCCGGTGCAGATCCTCGACCTGGTGGACGAAACCCTGGCCGCGTTGCCGCCGGGCCAATACCAGCAGGACGAGGTGGAAATCCTGCTCAACGCCGAGGAGTGCCAGCGCATCCGCGAACTGGCGCCGGAGCGCGCCGCGCGCTGGCGGCTGGTGGCGGATCCGCAGCTGCCGCACGGAGAGTGCCGAATCCGCACGCCGGAATCCGAGGCCGACGCCGGCTGCCAGCAGCGGCTGGAAGCCTGCATCGCCACCGTGCGCGAACAACTGCAAAGCGACGCCGTCGAGCCGGCGGCGGAACAGGCGGAGGCTTAAGCCATGTTGCGTCAGGCGCTGGGACGACTGGAATTGCCGGAGGTGCCGGTGGCCACCGTCAGCGGCCGCCTGGTGGGCGCGTCCGGCCTGCTGCTGGAAAGCGTAGGCTGCCCGTTGGAAACCGGCCAGCGCTGCGTGATTGAAACCACCGGCGGCGGCTGGCTGCAAGCCCAGGTGGTGGGCTTCAAGCGCGAAGTTTCCTACCTGATGCCGTTCAAGAAGCCGGTGGGCCTGACCACCGGCGCGCGGGTGCTGCCCGCCGCCGACGGCGGCGGCCTGATGATAGGCCCGTCCTGGCTCGGGCGCATCGTCAACGGCCTGGGCGAGCCGCTGGACGGCCTGGGCCGCCTCGGCGGCGAACAGCCGCTGGCCGCCCATCCGCCGCAAGTCAATCCTCTGAAGAAACAGCCGGTGTCCGCGCCGCTGGACGTGGGCGTGCGCGCGATCAACAGCCTGCTCACCATAGGCCGCGGCCAGCGCGTCGGCCTGTTCGCCGGCTCCGGCGTCGGCAAGAGCGTGTTGCTGGGCATGATCACCCGCCACACCGAAGCCGACGTGGTGGTGGTGGGCCTGATCGGCGAGCGCGGCCGCGAAGTGCGGGAGTTCGTCGAGCACTCGCTGGGCGAAGCCGGCCTGGCCAAGGCGGTGCTGGTGGTGGCGCCGGCCGACGAATCGCCGCTGATGCGGCTCAAGGCCACCGAACTGACCCACACCATCGCCGCCCACTTTCGCGACCAGGGCCGCAATGTGCTGCTGCTGGTGGATTCGCTGACCCGCTATGCGATGGCGCAGCGCGAAGTGGCGCTGGCGCTGGGCGAACCGCCGGCCACGCGAGGCTATCCGCCTTCGGTGTTCGGCCTCTTGCCCTCGCTGGCGGAGAGCGCCGGCAACGGCGAGGGCGGCGCCGGCAGCATGAGCGCCATCTACACCGTGCTGGCCGAAGGCGACGACCAGCAAGACCCGGTGGTGGACACCGCGCGCGCCATTCTGGACGGCCACATCGTGCTGTCGCGCGAACTGGCCGAGCGCGGCCATTATCCGGCGATAGACATCGGCCGCTCGGTCAGCCGCTGCATGAGCCAGCTCACCGAGGCGGAACACGCGGAGGCGGCGCGCGGCGCGCGCGGCGCCTGGTCCCGTTACCAGGAAGTCCGCAGCCTGATCCCCTTGGGCGGTTATGTGGCCGGCGCAGACGCCGACACCGACCGCGCGGTGCGGCTGATGCCCCGGCTGGAGGCTTTCCTGCGCCAGGGCGCGGCCGAGGCCGCGAGCTATGAAGACAGCCGGAACGGTTTGATGGAGATGATAGCGACATGAGCCAGCCCGAAGACGTGCGCCGCCTGGGCCTGATGGTCCAATTGCGGCAACAGGACGTGGACCGCCTGCAAAGCGAGGTGGAAGGCAAGCGCCAGCTGCAGGAGCGCTATCGCCGCAACATTTTGCGCATGGGCGAGCTGTGCGGGCAGAGCGGCGCCAGCGCCGACGCCGGCCACCCGGCTTTGGCGCGCAATTGCGCCGACTATAAGGGCGTGTTGCTGGGGCTGATGGCCTCGCAGCAGCAGGATCTGCAACTGGCCGAGGCGGACGCCGCGGTCAGTCAGCGCGCGCTGTTGCAAGCCAGCCTGCGCCGCGAAGTGATGGTCCAGGTGCGCGATCAGGCGGCGGAAAGCCTGCTGCGTCTGCGGCTGAAGAAAGAACAGAAACAAACCGATGAACTGGCCGGGCAAGCCTGGCTGCGCGGAACGTGATTATTCACGGCGGCTCAAGAAAAGCCGGACGGCGGTCGCACTGAACAGTCACTACCATCCATCTTCCGCCCGGACGCCGATCCGTCCCGCGCACAGCGAAAGGATTCCAAATGGCTATCGATTTCAGCAAGACTCCGCCTTCGGCGCTGGCCCAAAACGCCGCCAGCCTGTACCTGCAAGACGCCCAGAACCAACTGGACAACCAGAGCAAGGCGGCGCAGGCGCGCGGCGACGCGCTGAACAAGCTGCAAAAAGCCTTGCAGGACTATCGCAGCGCGCTGTCCGGCATCACCAGCAAGAAAAGCCTGGTGGCGATGAGCGCCAGCATCAGCCAGGAAGGCTTCGGCAGCGTCAGCGCCAAGGGCAACGCCCAGCCGGGCAACTACTCGCTGTTCATCGAACAAGTGGCCACCGCCCACCAGATGTCTTTTGGCAGCCTGTCCGGCGCCAAGGCCCAGGCCGGCGACAAGATCACCATCCGCCAGGGCAGCGACAGCTTTGAAGTGGACCTCAGCAGCGCTGACCGCGACGGCGACGGCAATCTGTCCCCGTCGGAACTGGCCTTGGCCATCAACCGCGCCAGCGGCAACAGCGGCAAGGTCAACGCCATGGTGTTGAACAACGGCGGCACTAGCCAGCTGGTGATGTCCTCCGGCAAGACCGGCGAAAGCGGCGTCGTCACGCTGGACCTGAGCCAGGTCAGCGACGCCGGCCTCAAGAGCGGCCTCGCCAGTCCCAAGGAACTGACCAAGGGGCAGGACGCCATCGTCTGGCTGGGCAATAAGGATACCGGCGTGCAGATGAAGCAGGCGTCCAATACCTTCGAAAGCATAGACGGGGTCAACCTGACCATCAGCAAGGCGATGAAGCCGGGCGACACCCCGTTGCAGCTCAATGTCGCGCGCAACGAGGCCGACACCGTGAGCAATGTGCAGGGCTTCGTGGACAGCTACAACAAGCTGGCCAGCGCTATCGCCGATCTGTCCGCGCCGGGCAAGGAAGGCAAGACCGGTGGCCCCTTCGCCAGCGACTCCGGCATCCGCAGCCTGAAAGACGGCATCAACGGCTTGCTGCGTCAGGAATACGACGGCATCACCCTGAACCAGCTGGGCATCAAGGCCAACCGCGACGGCACCCTGAGCCTGGACAGCAAGAAACTGAACGACACCCTGAAGGACAAGCCGGACGCGCTGGACCGTTTCGTCAACGGCGACAACAAGAACGGCGTGGTCAAGCAAAGCAGCGACTACCTGGACAAATGGCTGAACGGCAGCAGCGGTCTGCTCAAGCTGCGCAAGGACTCCGAAGCCCGCATCCAGAAAGACCTGGACAGCCGCCAAGTGCGGCTGAAAGCCCAGTACGACCAGAGCTACAAGCGTTACCTGACGCAGTTCACCCAGCTGCAGAAGATGCAGGAGGACATGCAGAAGACTCTGGGCATGCTGTCTTTCTGAGCATGCGCACGATCCGTCGCGAGATCGCGAATAGGCTCTGAATCCGTCGCCGGATTAGCTTGGCCGCATTGAATTCGGCGGGAGGGACGACCTCCCGCCTATTGATTAGAACAGGAGCACGACAACGTGGATTACGACGCCTACCGCAGCTATCACGCGGTCAATCTGGAAGCGCAGACCCACTCCGCCTCGCCGGTGCAGTTGGTGCTGGTGCTGTTCGACGGCCTGCTGGAAGAAATGGCGCGCGCGCGCGGCCATCTGGAAAACCAGCGCTACGAGCAAAAGGGCGAAAGCATCAGCAAGTGCATCAACATCCTCAACGGCCTGTCCAGCGCGCTGGACTTCGACTCCGGCGGCGAGGTGGTCACCAATCTGGCGCGGCTCTACGACTACTGCGCCTACCGGCTCTACCACGCCAGCGTGAACTTGGATGTGGCGGCGCTGGACGAGGCGGAACAGCTGCTGATCAAGCTCAAGGGCGGTTGGATAGGCGTGCGGGACCAGCATGAAGCCGCCTGAGCCGGCCGCGCTGGAAGCCGCCATCCGCCGCGCCTGCGCCGAGCGCGATTGGGAGCGCCTGGCCGCGCTGGACCAACTATTGGCGGAATTGCTGCGCACCCAGCCTCAGTCGCTGGACGCCGCCGCGCGCGCCGCCTTGCGCGCCGCCTACCGAGACGCGCTGGAAGTCTGCCGCGCCGACTCCGCGGAACTGCAAGAAAAAATCGCCGCGCTGAGCCATCAGCGCGAAGCGCAAATCGCCTACGCCGAAGTCAGCGACTGGAATCAAGCATGAACGTATCCTTGCCCCCCAATCTTCTTGCCGGCGGCGCGTCAACGCCCGCCGACGCCGCGCCGGCCGATCCCTTGCTGGACCCGAACGCGGCGGCGCCGGATTCCGGCGGTGATTTCGCCAGCGCCTTGCTGGCCAGCCTGATGGACGGGCAAAACGCCGCGCCGGCGGTCGACGCCGACGCCGAGGCCCCCGCGGGCGACGAAGCCAAGGCGGAGAAGCCGGCCGCGCAGCCCGGCGTCCTTGTCGCTCAGCCTCTGCCGCTGATGCCGGCTGCGCCGCAGCCGCCGGCCCTTGCGCCTCAGGCCGGAGCGCCGGCGCAAGCCGGCGTGGATGCGGCCGCGCGCGTCGCCACGGCGGCGACGTCGCGTCAAACCGCCGAGGCGGCGATGCCGTCGGACGCCTTGTCCGCCGCGATCAACACCCTGGCGCCGCTGCCGGCCAAGCCGGCCGGCGAGGCCCAGGCCGGCCGCGAACTCCCGACGTCGGCGCAACCCGCTTCGCCGCTATTGGCCGCCATTGCGCCGCAGCCGCAGGACAAGGCCGGCGCGCCGCTGCCGGAATGGGCGCCGATCAAGCTGCCGGCGGAGCAGCCGGCCAAGTGGGGCGACAAACTCAGCGCCGCGCTGGGCGAACGTCTGCAAGTGCAAAGCAGCCACGGCATGGACCGCGCGCTGATCCGTCTGGACCCGCCGTCGCTGGGCTCGCTGGAAATTTCCATCCGTCACGAAGCCGGCGCGCTGCAAGTGCAGTTGACCGCCTCGCACGGTGAAGTGGTGCGGCAGCTGCAAGCTATAGGCGACGCGCTGCGCCAGGACCTGTCCAACCGCCAATACACGCAGGTGGCGGTGGATGTGCGCGAAGGCGCGCCGGGGCAGGGCGGCCACGGCCAGCAGCGTCAGGAACGCCAGGGGCAACAGCAGCCGCAACGCGCGCCGGGCCGGGCGCTGGCGGAAGCGGGGCAGGGTGATGGACAAAGCTTCTGGCTGGGCCAGAGCTGAGCAGCGGAAGCACAAGCATGAACAGAAACATCGTAGTGATTTTGATCGTGGCCGTCGCGGCGGCTTTGGCCGCCGGCGGCGGCGCCTGGTGGTGGCTGAGCGCCCGCGCGCCGCAGGCCGCGGCGGCGCCCAAGCCGGCGGCGGCGCCGGATGCGCGCTTCGTCAGCATGGACAAGGTGATCGTAATGCTGCGCGGCGGCGAATCCGCCACCCGCTTCATGGCGGTGGACCTAGTGTTCCGCAGCAATGAAAAGCAGGAGGCGGAGGTCAAGGCCCAACTGCCCTTCCTGAAAAGCATCGCGGTGCGCGCGCTCTCGGAGCTGCCGGCGGACAAGGCGCTGGCGATGAGCATAGACGACTACCAGCGTTTGCTGGCCAAGGCCTATGCCGGCGGTTTTCTGCGCGAGCGACGCGACGCGCCGTTCAGCGAGGTGATGGTTAGCAAGTTGATCATCGAGTAAGCCCCTATGTACGCCTGTTACGACGAGGCCCCGGTCAGCGCCGGCGGCGAAGCCGAGGCGCTGCGCCAGTACGCCCACCTGGTCAAGCGGGTGGCGCGTCAGCTGTCGTCCCAGGCCGGCGGCGTGTTTGACCGCGAAGATATGGAGCAGGTGGGACTGATGGCCTTGCTGGAGAGCCTGCGCCGCTATGGCGAGCCGGACGACAAGTTCGCCGGTTTCGCCATTTTGCGCATCCGCGGCGCCATTCTCGACGAACTGCGCCGGCTGGACTGGCGGCCGCGCTCGGTGCGACAGGAAGCGCACCGCGTGCGCGACGGCCTGCGCCTGCTCAGCCGCAAGCTGGGGCGCGAACCCAGCGAGACGGAGGCGATGCAGCTGCTGGGACTCAGCGCCGAGGCCTATCAGGAAGCGCTGCTGGCGGACAACGCCGAAGCGCTGTCCAGCTTCGACGAACTGATGGCCCAGGGGCTGGAGCCGGCGGCGGAAGACAATCCTGAACAGCGGCTGGCGCTGAAAAGCGCGTTGACCGTGGCCTTGCAGGCGCTTAACCCGCGCGAGCAGCAAGTGATCCAACTGTATTACGAATTTGAACTGAGCCTCAAGGAGATCGCGGCGGTGCTGGCGCTGACCGAAGCCCGCGTCTGCCAGATCAACAAGAGCGCTCTCAAAAAAATGCAGGCTCGCCTACAAGCGGCCTGAGCCCGAGGAAAGAAAACATGCAGCAATTATTCGGCATTCTGATCGTGCTGGTTTGTGTCTTTGGCGGCTTCATGCTGCATGGCGGCATCATGTCGGTGATCTGGCAGCCGGTGGAGCTGCTGATCATTTGCGGCGCCGCCGTCGGCGCCATCGTGCTGGGCAACCCGCAGCACGTGCTCACGGAAATGGGCGGCCAGATCAAGCGCGTCGGCATGCGCAAGAAATACGACGCGGAATTCCAGCGCCAGCTGCTGCTGCTGATGTACGAACTGCTGATTACCGCCAGCCAGGGCCTGAAGGCGCTGGACGAACACGTGGAGGCCCCGCGTCAAAGCCCCTTGTTCAACCGCTACCCGCTGGTGCTGGAAGAACCCAAGCTGCTGGCCTTCATCGTGGACAATTTCCGCTTGATGGCCATGGGCAAGATCAGCGCCCATGAATTGGAGGGCGTGCTGGATCAGGAACTGGACGCGATTCATGAAGAACTGAACCAGCCGTCCAAGTCGCTGCACAAGATCGCCGAGGCGATGCCGGGCTTCGGCATCCTGGCCGCGGTGCTGGGCATCGTGATGGCGATGAACAGCGTCAGCCAGGGCGCCACCGCGGGCGAGATCAGCGAAAAAGTGGCCGCCGCCATGGTGGGCACCTTCATCGGCATCTTCTTCTGCTACGGCGTGCTGGACCCGCTGTCCAATATGATGCACCAACTGGTCAAACAGGAGCTGTCCAACTACGAATCGGTGAAAGTGGTGCTGACCACCCACGTATCCGGCAAGCCGCCGCTGCTGGCCATCGACGCCGGCCGCCGCCTGGTGCAACTGAACACCAAGCCCAGCTTCTCTCAGCTGGAAACCTGGATCAACGCGCTGGAAGGCGTGAACTGAGCGGATGGCGGGCATGGCGAATAAACCCAATCGCGAGCATGAAGCCGCGGTGATCAAGAAGGTGTCGCGCCGCCAGGATTCCGAAGGGCACGGCGGCGCCTGGAAAGTGGCGTTCGCCGACTTCGTGCTGGCGCTGATGTGCTTGTTCCTGGTGTTGTGGGTGCTGGCCGCGCGCGATCAGGAAAACCTGCAGCAATTGCTGACCGCGGGCGGCGGCAGCCCGCTGAAGGCTGGCGGCTCGCGCAGCATTGAACACACCGGCACCCCGCCGGGCAGCCTGATCCCGCGCGATCCGATTCCGGGCCAGCCCACCACCACCACCAAGGCGGACTCCATGCTGCAGGAGAGCAATAAGGTGGCCAAAAAGACCTTCGACGGCCAAGGTCAGCGCAGCCTGGACAGCGTGGCGGACCTGGAAAAGCTGGCCGGCTTGCTGGCCAAAATGAGCCAGGACGCCGGCTTGGCCAGCAATCTGCAGACCGTGGTCACGCCTTACGGCTTGCGGGTGATGCTGCACGATACCGACAACCAGGGCATGTTCGAGCGCGGCAGCGCCATCGTGGAACCGCGCTTCAAGCGGCTGCTGCATGAAATGGGCGATATGTTCAGCCATATCGACAATCAATTGCTGATTGTCGGACATACGGACGCCGCGCAATACCGCACCGCCGGCTTCGGTTCGTTTTCGAACTGGGGCTTGTCCAGCAACCGCGCGATGGCGGCGCGGCTGCACTTGCTGGAAGGCGGCATGAACGCCGCGGGCATCCTGCAAGTGGTGGGCATGGCGGACCGGGCGCCGCTGGACGCCGCGCATCCCTTGGCCGCTTACAACCGCCGCATCGAGCTCTTGGTGATGACCAGCAAGCAAGCGCAGGCGGTGGTGGCCATGTTCGGGCCGCCGGGGCAGAGCGGCAATCGCGAGACCAGTGTTGTAAGTTCGCCACTACAGAAATCCGATCTGGATAGCGCGCTGCAAGATGGCCTAACTACCCGATGAACTTTTATTTTTTTGGGTTCGAAACAAAAGCCTGATTCGTTTCAGGCTTTTTTTATGTGTGTTTTTTCACACTTTTGTTAACCGCTAATATTATAATCCGCACCTGATTAATAAAAATCCGAGCGAAAGACTCGGATGATGTTGACAAAAAAAGACGCCAAAAGGCGGCAAACATCTGCGGGAAAGTCGATTCAATCGCAAGACTATCGGGGACGACGTGGTCATGAATGAAAACCACAATATCAAAGCCTTGTTAAGAGGCACACATTTGTTCGGACATCTGGACAATGACAAGCTGGACAAAGCGCTGGAGCTGGCCGAAAGCCGCCGCTTGAGCAAGGGCGAGGTGCTGTACAACGAAGGCGACAGCGCCAACGAGGTCTACCTGCTGGCCAGCGGCTGCATGCAAGTCTTTGTTTCGGATGGGCTCAGCAAAAAATATATTCTGCAAATCTGCGCCTCCGGCGAGCTGATCGGCATGGTCGGCTTCATCGACAGCGGCGAGCGCAGCTCCAATTGCGCGGCGGACGAGGACAGCCACTTGCTGGTGTTCAGCCGCGAGAGCCTGATGCAGCTTTTCGATACCGAAGACGGCCTGCCGCACAGCCCGGAGGCCCGCACCCGCATCATGTGCCATCTGGTGCAAGTGGTGCGCCGCATGTCCAACAAGGCCAAGAACCTGGCGCTGATGGACGTGTACGGCCGCGTGCGCATCCTGATCAATCAAATGCTGGAAGAGCAGGACGGCGATGAGATGGTGCTGAAAAAGCAGCTGACCCAGCAGGAAATCGCGGACCAGATCGGCTCCTCCCGCGAGATGGTGGCGCGCATCCTGAAGGAACTGGTGTTTGGCCGATATATCCGTCTGGAAAACCGGCGCATTGTCGTTCTGAAAATGTTACCGGTAAATTTTTAAGTTTTTTTCCAGACTGTCGCCTTGAAGGGGTGAGGGCGGGCCGCAAAGCCCGCTCCGAGCGGCCGCGCAACGCGGCATCAAGCGCCCCAGCCGCTCGCACAGCCAACCCAGACGGATTTCAAACTATGCAAATCAACTCGACCTCGTCGCAACGCCGCGAACTGGCGGTCGGCGGCCAGAGCGCCGCCGCGGAAACGCCGGCCCGCGCGCCCGCGTCCGTCGCCGCGCCCGCCGCGAGCCAGGACATGGCGCCGGCGGTGGCGGAGCTGCGCGCGCTGCCGGACATCGACATGAAACGGGTGGAAGAAGTGCGTGCCGCGCTAGCGCGCGGCGAAGTGCGCTTCGACGCCGCCCGGCTGGCCGACCTGGTGGAGCAATATCACCGGAGCCGCTGAATGAATCGCGAGCAAGCCTTCAAACAACTGCTGGCCACTGTGGGGCAGGACCTGCAAGGCTATGGCCGCTTGGAGCAACTGCTGGAACAGCAGTTCGCCGCCGCGCTGGCGCACCAGGCCGACGAACTGCGGCAATTGGGTTCGGACATCGTCGCCCAGTGCGACGCCTTGCAGCTCAGCCGCGACCAGCGGCTGCAACTGGCCGGCCAATTGCTGGGCGCGGGCCGCGCCGCCTCTATGGACGCGGTGCTCAAGCTCTTGCCCGCCGCCGCGGAGCAAGCCTGCCGTCAGCGTTGGAATGCGCTGGTGGAGCAAATCCGCCTGTGCCAGACCCTGAACCTGCGCAACGGCCAACTACTGCAACAGCAGCAGGACCTGATGAACCGCGTGCTGAATGGAGACAGCGATGTTTACTGTGCGCAATGACATCGGCGCCGGGCCGGACTTCGGCGCCGACACCGTCGCCTTGCCGCTGATGGGCCAGGGCGGCGGGGACGGCGAGCGTTTCGCCGACCAATGGAGCAGCCAGCTGCACGGCGAGGTGCGCGACTTCATCGAAAACGGTTCGGACAGCTGGGCCAGCCTGTCGCCGGAAGGCGCTTGGGCGCGTCAGCGCGTCCAGGACGCCACGCTGGGCGGCAGCATGCCCTACGGCGCGGATCAACAAGCCTTTCTCGACAGCATCGCGCCTTACGCGCAACAAGCCGCCGCCAAGCTGGGCGTGGCGCCGGAACTGGTGTCCGCGCACGCGGCGCTGGAATCCGGTTGGGGTCAGCGTCCGCTGACCCGCGCCGATGGCGGCAGCAATCACAACCTGTTCGGCATCAAGGCCGGCAAGGGCTGGCAGGGCGAAGTCACCCGCGCCTTGACCACCGAGCATGTGGACGGCCGCGATGTGAAGCGGATTGAAAGCTTCCGCGCGTATTCCGGCCTGCAGGACGCTTTCGCCGATTACGCGCAGTTGCTGGCCGGCAACCCGCGTTACCGCGGCGCGCTTGGCGTGGGCGGCAACGCCCAGGCTTTCGCCCAGGCGCTGGCCCAGGGCGGCTACGCCACGGATCCGGGCTATGCGGACAAGTTGCGGAAAGTGGCGGTGGGCATTCAGGCGCGCAAACAGCCCTGAACGCGGACTCACGCAACAGAAACCCCTGAACGCGCCGCTTGCTTCAGGGGTTTTTATATTTGCGGCGCGCGGCCGGTTGTGCGGCGAATAAGGACCACTGACGATATTTAATACCAATTCAATGCCAGTTTGAATTTCGGTATTTACTCCAAACGAGTGTTTGAATTAGGGACAGTGGTGATGGATTAAATGCCCTATTAACAAAGCGGTCTAGACTAGAGTATTTATGTCTAAATAAAAAAATCAAAGTCAGTAATATTTAAAACCGCCGCCCATGCTCGAGGAGACACCAAGAGGAGATGGATTCCACTAGAACTATCAGTCTCCGGCGAGCAAGGGCGAGACAAGGCGAAAACGAGCGAAAAAGCGGAATGTACAAGTGGTACATGAGCATTTTGAGCTTGTACTCACCGTGCAGCGCATCACGAAGCGCAGCAGACTTTGAACAGGTTCTAAGGGCAGGACGGGCCTTTCAGCTCCACCACATTGCCTTCCGGATCCTGCAGGTATAGCGAGGGGCCCTCGCCTTCGGCGCCGTAACGCTGAGCGGTTTCCCCTGCGCTCAGGCCGTGCCGGGCCAAGTGGGCGCGTATCGCATCCTCATTGAAGGGGTCCACGCGGAAGCAGAAGTGATCCAGATTGCGGCCTTCCGCGGAAGGCGCGCGGCCGCCTGCCCGTCCCAGAGGCCCGTCCACCGGCACCAGGTCCAGCAGCGAACGGCCGGCGCGCAGTTGCAACAGCCCCAAGTCCTCGCGCCGGCGTTCCACGGTGCAACCCAATACCTCGCTGTAAAAACGCTCCATCTTGACCAGGTTGCTGACCCGCAGCACGATATGATCAATTTCCCGAATGACGATCATGACAATTCCTTAGTTAAACGGCATTTTGTTTTGTGTTTGTCATGATTTGTCCGGCCGGCGAATTTGCAAGCCGATGCCGAAATTGTATTTCTCAATGTCGGCGATAGTTTTGAAACCTGTTCAAAGCCTTGAGAGTCCGGGCAGGATAGGATGTGCTTACCGTGTGAGGTTGGGTTTTGAGCCGCTTTCAGGAAGGGTTGGCGCTTGCCGGCCGCAAGCCCGGTCCGAAGGGCAGCAACAAGAGCGCGCCGGCCAGGGTCAAGAGCCCGGTGGCGGCGCAGAACCAGGCGATGGGTCTCGGCTCGCTGCTCAGGCCCAGCAGCAGGGAAGCTGAAAAAATGCCCAGGTTCAGCAAGCTGGCGTGATAAGAATTGAGGGTGCCGCGATAGCGTTCGGACAGCGTACTGAGGCGCGCGTGGTGCAAGGGCCCGGCGCAGCCGTAGCCGAAGGCCCAAAGACTGCCGGCCAACGCCAACTGCCACAAAGCGGCGAGGGGCAGCAGGAAGGACAAGATGCCCAGCGCCGCCGCCAGCGCCGCCGCAGGCAAGGCCGCCTCGCCCAGCCGCCGTTGCAGCGGGGGGCCGCATAGATTCCCCAGCACAACCACCAGGCCGAAGCCGCCGGCGAGCAGACCGCCGCCGGTGGAGCTGAGGGTGAGTTTGCGCGCGGCCACCTCGGCCACTACGGCGCCGAAGCCGGCCACCCAGCCCAGCCACAGATAGCTGACGCACAACCGCCGCCGCGCGCCGGGCGTGCGCCAGGCGCCGGCCAAGGTGGCTAGAAAACCGCCGTCCGCCGTCAGGCGGCCGCCGTCGGCGCGGAACAGCCGCCGCACCGCGGCCCATGCCAGCAAGCCGGCCGCGGCCAGCGCGTAATAGCTGGCCTGCCAACCCGCTGTATCCGCCAGCCTTCCGGCCAGCGCCGGGGTCAGCACGAAGGCCAGCATCAAGCCGATGAAGACCTGGCCCAACTTTTGGCCAAGCTGGGGGCGAGGGGCCAGGTCCGCCACCAGCGCCAGCGCGTTGGGTTGGATCACCGCCGCGCACAGGCCGCTCAGCGCGGACAACGCGACGGCCGCGTTCAGGTTGGGCGCGAGGGGCAGCAGCGCGCAGCACAAGGCGAAGCCGAGCAGGCCCAGTTGCAACGGCGGTTTGCGGCCGAAGCGGTCGGACAGCGGGCCGGCCACCAGCGCGAACACGCCGTAGCACAGCCCGTAAGCGGCGGGCAGATAGGCTATGGCGCTGGAAGGCACGCCGAAATGGCGGCCCATCAAGGCCATCATCGGGCCGGCCGCTACTTCGGCCGAGCCGATGATGAACATGCAGCAGAACAAGGCGCCCAGTTGGGGGCGGCTTATGCTGCCCATGCGCGCCCGGAAGAATCAGAAGAAATGAATCTCAAGCCGGATATCCTCGATATATTGCCAATCTATGCCGTACCGGCGGTAGGCGTCCGGATCATAGACGCCGTCATCGTAAGCGTCGTTGGGATCAATGGACAAGCCGGCGCAAATGTAGCGGCGCAGATAGTCGTGGTCGCTGGGCACGATGGCGGCCTTGCCGCCGCTCGACACGTCGAGAATATAGTTGATGTCGCCCACCTGATAACGCTGAATCAGGGCCTCCGCCTGGCTAAAGCCGATGTCGGCCAGCAGGTCGGCGGCAAAGCGGTTGGCCCCCACCTCGAAGGACACCCGGTCCTTGCGTTTCTGCGCCGTCATCGGCGGCGGCTGATCCAGGCCGCTGCCCTGTCCTGCGGTTTCGTAATAGTGCAGCGCCGTCTGCACCCCGCGCAGATCGTAAATATAGTCGTAGCGCTTGATGTTCTTGCGCTTGGCCGCGCAGATGAAAATATAATGCCCCAGGCTGTGCAGGATCATGAAGGCGCGCGAGGCCGGCGACACCCCGCGCGAAAAGCGGATCTCGCGTCCCTTGATGATGGTTTTGATATTGAACGGATGAGCGTCGGTTTCGGAATACTCCAACTGATACCGCTGTTGCAACTTGGCTTGCAGTCGTTGCAACTCCTGGGTGGACATCATGGCCAGCACTTTTTCGATCTGATCGTCGATGTCTTCGATGACAGGATCTTCCAGTACGGCTTGGTTTAGATTCATGGCGAGGCTCCTTCGCATTGGGGTCGATCAAAGAGCGAGCCTGTGCCGCTCGGCGCGCAGGCGCGGCGGCTGAATATTTGTCCTGTCGTATTATGGCGAAGCCTGACTGATCAGGCGCCGGCCGAAAGGCTAGTTTCAACGCTGTTCCCCAGCCCTTCCGCCGTCGCTCGCTGATGATGCGCACAAGGCAATGCAGGGCTTCTTCTCCGGCGATAGCCCGCAAATCCCGGCTACTTTTAACCTGCGCCTGCCGGCATGAATATCTGAGCCCGTCGCGGGGCTCCGCTCGCATATCGGCTTTCTATTGGCGAGCGATCTTCTAGAATGGAGTGCGGTCTTTCGCTGTACACAATAAAGCGTGGTCGGGTCCACTCGCTTGCCGGGGTGGGGCCGGTCGCCTCATTTCTGGTGCTCGTGATGAATGTGATACCCCCGCCGTCTATCGATCTGCAGGGTTTCAGCCTGCGTCCAATGGAAATGCTGGATATTCCCGACTGGTACGATTATCTGCGCCTGCCGGAGGTGGCGCAGCATCTGCGCTGGGTGCTGCAGTCGGCGGCGGATCTAGCGCCCTTGGTACAGGCCTATCGTTCCGATGAACCGGGCGCGCCGTTGCGGCTGGCCATTGTGGACGATGATCTGGGATGCTTGGCCGGCTCCATCGGTTTTGACGCCGTCTGGCCGGCGGACCGCTGCGCGGAAATCGATTTCGACCTGGCGCCGGCCTATTGGGGGCGCGGGCTGGGCTTGGCGGCTTGCAAGGCGGTTACGGCTTGGGCGTTTACCGGCTGTCGCTTGTACCGGGTGCAGGCGGTGACGCGCGACGGCAACCGGCGCGCCGAGCAATTGTTGCGCGGCTGCGGTTTCCAATACGAGGGCTTGTTGCGCGCATATCGTCAGGTACGAGGCGAGCCGGGCGATTTCAAGATGTTCTCACGGCTGCTTACCGATCCGGATGCGCCGGATTGAGCGACTCGCCTGGTTTCCCTCCTGCCGCCGCCTAAAGGCGGCTTGTTTTTTGTGAAGCCCAGGACTTCGGTCGCCTAGGCGCGGTAAGTGTTTTTACGGTTTGACATCGGCATGGGCGGCTTTGTAAATAAAAGTGTGGAGGACGAGCGCTGACGGCAAGAACGAAGACTCGAGCGGAAGGGTTGCTGCATGTTCAATATGGCGTTGAAACGCAAATTGCAGGACACGGTGGCGGAACTGCATAAGCAGCAGGGCGTGTTGCAGGCGATAGACCGCTCGATGGCGGTGATAGAGTTCTCTCCGGACGGCGTGGTGCGTTCCGCCAACGCCAATTTTGAAGCGGTGATGGGCTACCACGCCAGCGAGGTGATAGGTCAGCATCACCGGTTGTTTTGTCCGGCGGAGTTTGTGAGCAGCCCAGAGTACGGTAACTTTTGGAGTAGGTTGCGGCAGGGGCATTTCGTCAGCGACCGCTTCAAGCGAGTGACCAAGAACGGGGATATCGTGTGGCTGGAGGCCAGCTACAACCCGGTGCGCGACGAGGCCGGCCAGGTGACGGCGGTGGTCAAGTTCGCGCTGGACGTGACCAAGTCAGTGCAGGCGGAACTGGAAGCGCGCAATACGATGAAGGCGGTCAGCCGTTCGATGGCGGTGATCGAGTTCTCCATCGACGGCATCGTGCTGCGCGCCAACAGCAATTTCCTGAACACGGTGGGCTATAGCGAGCAGGAAATCATCGGGCAGCATCACCGGGCTTTCTGCCCTCCGGAATACGCGCACAGTCCTGCCTATGCCGAGCTGTGGCAGCGATTGAACCAGGGCATCTTCATCGCCGGCAAGTTCGAACGCCGCGACAAGCAGGGCCGGCCCATCTGGCTGGAGGCCAGCTACAACCCCATCGTCAACGACGAGGGGCAAGTCTACAAAGTGATCAAGTTCGCGCTGGACATCACTGAGGAAGAAGAGGCCGCGCAGCGCGACCAGCACCTGGTGAAAGAGGCGCACCGCTTGTCCGCCGCGTCGGACGCGGCCTCGTCCGACGGCTTGGCGGTGATCAAGGACACCATAGGCGAGATGAGTCTGATCGCGGACAGCGCCGAGCGCTCGGTCAAGATCATCGAGGATCTTGACTCCAAGACTTTGCGCATCACCTCCATCGTCAACACCATTCACGAGATTGCCGACCAGACCAATCTGCTGGCCTTGAACGCGGCGATCGAGGCGGCGCGCGCCGGCGAGCAGGGCCGCGGCTTCGCGGTGGTGGCGGACGAGGTGCGCAAGCTGGCCGAGCGCACCAACGCCTCCACCAAGGAAGTGGCCGGCATGATAGACGACATCCGCAACGGCACCTCGTCCGCCAGTGAGAGCATCCATGAAATGCAGGTCAAGGCGCGGATGGGCGAGGAGCATGCCGGCGTGGCCAGTACCTCCATTGATCAGATTCGCAGCAGCACCGCCCAGTTGAGCGAGGTGGTAAGTCATTTTTCGGCGGTGCAGGGGCAGAAAACACTTTAAGAATCTGTTCAAGGGCTATCTTGCTTAGCCGTTGTCAAGGTTGGTAGAGCGGGCGGGAAGCTTTGAAGCACAGGCTGCGTTCAATGCCAATGGTCTGTTTTGGAATCGTTGTGGGCCGGACTTGATCAAGGTCTATTAGCCGATGCTGTTAATCCCCTATAACAGCGGAAAACAATGGCTAATAGGGACAAGATCATGTGGGTTTTCTGGATACAATTCGCGCTGCTGCTGACGGCGATACTGATGGGCATACGCCGCGGCGGCGTGGCCTTGGGCATGATAGGCGGGCTGGGCGTGGCGGTGCTGTGTTTCGTGTTCCGCGTGGCGCCGGCGGAGCCGCCCATCACCGTGATGCTGATCATTCTGGCGGTGGTCACCGCCTCGGCCACGTTGCAAGTGGCCGGCGGCCTGGATTTCCTGGTGCAGCAGGCGGAGCGGCTGATGCGCCGCCATCCGCAGCAAATCACCTTCCTGGCGCCGCTGTCCACCTTCCTGCTCACCATGTGCGTGGGCACCGGTCACGCGGTGTATTCGCTGCTGCCGGTGATCGCCGACGTTTCTCTCAAAACCCGCATCCGCCCGGAGCGGCCGATGGCCATGGCCAGCGTGGCCTCGCAAATGGGCATCACCGCCAGCCCGGCGGCGGCGGCGGTGACCTCGCTGCTGGCGATGACCGCCCATAGCGGCCAGCCGCTGACCCTGTGGCAAATCCTGATGGTGACCGCGCCGGCCGGCCTGCTGGGGGTGTTGGCCGCCGCCTGCTGGAGCCTGCGCCGCGGCGTGGAGCTGGACCGCGATCCGGAATTCCTGGCTCGGATGCAAGATCCGAACTTCCGCGCCTCGGTGGAACAATCCGTCACTACCCTGGACAAGACGCTGCCGGCGGCGGCGCGGCAATCGGTGGCGCTGTTTTTCTCCGGCATCTTGGTCATCGTGCTGCTGGCGCTGTTCCCGCAATGGCTGCCGGTCAGCCAGGGCAAGCCGGTGCCCATGACCACGGTGGTGCAGTTCGTGATGCTGGCCTTCGGCGCCTTCATCCTGTTTCGTTCCAACGCCAAGGCGGCGGTCATCGCCCGCTCCGAGGTGTTCACCGCCGGCATGATCGCCGTGGTGTCCATCTTCGGCATCGCCTGGATGAGCGACACCTTCGTCAAGGCCAACGAACCGCTGCTGGTGGCCAATATCAAGGCCATGGTGGCCTACGCGCCGTGGACCTTCGCGCTGGCGATGTTCGCGGTGTCCGCCTTCGTTAAAAGCCAGGCCGCCACGCTCACCATCATGGTGCCCTTCGGCCTGGCGCTGGGCCTGAGCCCGCACCAGCTGCTGGCCATCATGCCCTCCTGCTACGCCTATTTCTTCTTCGCCTTTTATCCCAGCGACCTGGCGGCCATCAATATGGACCGCAGCGGCACCACCCGCATCGGCAAGTATCTGCTCAACCACAGCTTCATGATGCCGGGGCTGATAGGAGTGGGGGTGTCCACGCTGGCGGCGTACGGATTGACGCATTTGTACTTCTAAGTGAGGAAAGCTTGTGGAAACTTACCAAGCAGACATTGTGATCGTGGGAGCGGGGGGCGCGGGCTTGCGCGCCGCCATCGCCGCCGCCCAGGCGGACCCGGAGCTGCGCATCGCGCTGGTGTCCAAGGTCTATCCGATGCGCAGCCACACCGTGGCGGCCGAAGGCGGCTCCGCCGGGGTCAAGCAGGCGCACGACAGCTTCGACGCCCATTTCAACGACACCGTGTCCGGCGGCGACTGGCTGTGCGAGCAGGACGTGGTGGAATACTTCGTGGCTCAATGCCCTGAGGAAATGGTGCAACTGGAACACTGGGGCTGCCCGTGGAGCCGCAAGGAGGACGGCAGCGTCAATGTGCGCGCCTTTGGCGGCATGAAGATAGAGCGCACCTGGTTCGCCGCCGACAAAACCGGCTTCCACATGCTGCACACCCTGTTCCAGACCTCGATCCGCTTCCCGTCCATCCGCCGCTTCGACGAATACTTCTGCGCGGATCTGATCGTGGAAGACGGCGAGGCGCGCGGGGTGCTGGCCATCGACATCGCCAGCGGCGACAGCCTGCTGATCGAGGCCGGCGCGGTGGTGATGGCCACCGGGGGCGCCGGCCGGGTGTTCCGCGAGAACACCAACGGCGGCATCGTCACCGGCGACGGCATGGCGCTGGCCTACCGCCACGGCGTGCCGCTGCGCGATATGGAATTCGTCCAATACCACCCCACCTGCATGCCCGGCACCGGCCTGTTGTTCACCGAGGCCTGCCGCGGCGAAGGCGGCCTGCTGGTCAACAAGGACGGCTACCGCTATCTGCAGGATTACGGCCTGGGGCCGGCGGAGGACAAGCCGCGCAACAAATTCATGGAACTGGGCCCGCGCGACCGCCTGAGCCAGGCCTTCTGGTACGAGCAGCAGCAGGGCCGTACCGTGGAAGGCCCATGGGGCTCCGCGGTGTATCTGGACCTGCGCCACCTGGGCCACGCCAAGCTGCGCGAACGGCTGCCGCAAATCTGCGAGCTGGCGGAGGAATTCCTGGGCATAGACCCGGCCAAGGCGCCGATTCCGGTGCGCCCGGCGGTGCACTACACCATGGGCGGCATCCTGGTGGACGGCCGCTGCGCCGCGCCCATGCCCGGCCTGTTCGCCGCCGGCGAATGCTCCAGCGTGGGCATTCACGGAGCCAACCGCCTGGGCTCCAACTCATTGGCGGAATTGTCGGTGTTCGGCAAAGTGGCCGGCGAAGAAGCCGCTCGCTGCGCCCGATCGCGCCGTCCCGCGCGGCGCGAAGCGCTGCAAAAGCAGGCCGAGGCCGCCGAGGCGCGCCTTCACGCGCTGCGCGCGCGCGAAGGGGGCGAACGCATCGCCGAACTGCGCCGCGAAATGGCGGAAACCATGGAAGCCGGCTGCGGCATCTACCGTTTGGAAGCCTCGATGCAGGCCACCTGCGACAAGCTGGCGGAGCTGAAACAGCGCTTCCGCAATGTGCACGTGGAAGACAAATCCAGCGTCTGGAACAGCGACTGGCTGCTGGCCATCGAGCTGGGCTACCAACTGGACGTGGCCGAGGCGATGGCGCATTCCGCGCTGCAACGCCGCGAATCGCGCGGCGCTCACCAGCGGCTGGACGGCTGCGAACAGCGCGACGACCTCAACTTCCTCAAGCACAGCCTCGCCGTCTATCAAGGCGGGGACGCGCCGCGCATAGACTACGGCGCGGTGAAGATCACTAAATCGCAGCCGGCGGTGCGCGCCTACGGCGCAGCCGGCCTGGCGGCGGAAGCCGCGGCCAAGGAGGGCAAGGCATGAGCGAACACACCATGACCGGACACACGATGACCGCTCAGACCAAGACCATCGCGGTGATGCGCTACCGGCCGGAGCAGGACAGCGAGCCGTGGCTGCAACACTTTGAAGTGCCGTACCGCGACGACATGTCCGTGCTGCAGGCGCTGCAATACATCCGCGACTACCTGGACGGCGGCCTGGCCTTCCGCTGGTCCTGTCGCCAGGCGATTTGCGGCAGCTGCGGCATGATGGTGGACGGCGTGCCCAAGCTGGCCTGCAAGACCTTTCTGCGCGACTACCCGGGCGTGGTGCGCATCGAGGCGCTGAACCACTTCCCGATAGAGCGCGATCTGGTGGTGGTGCTGGACGACTTCATCGCCAAGCTGGAAAGCATCCAGCCCTATATCGTGCCCAAGGAAGACAAGCCGCTGTCCGACGGCGAATACCAGCAAACCCCGGCGCAGATGGATTGGTACGCCCAGTTCAGCAGCTGCATCAACTGCCTGCTGTGCTACGCCGCCTGCCCGCAATACGGCTTGGACGACAAGTTTCTGGGGCCTGGCGCCATCGCGCTGCTGCACCGCTACAACATGGACAGCCGCGACGGCGCGGCCGAAGAGCGGATGGAACTGTTGGCCGCGCAGGAGGGGGTGTTCAACTGCACCGCGGTGGGCTATTGCTCCGAGGTCTGCCCCAAAATGGTGGACCCGGCCAATGCGGTGAACCTCAACAAGACGGCGGTGGCCAGGGATTACTTCCTGCGCTTCGCCCGGCCCAAAGGAGGTTGCAAATGAGCAAGCGCAAACCGTATGTCCGGCCGATGGGAGGCTGGTGGCGCAAGAACCCTTACTTCATCGAGTACATGGTGCACGAAGGCACGGCGCTCTTCGTCGCCGGCTACGCGCTGACCCTGCTGTGCGGGCTGTGGCGGCTGAGCCAGGGCGAGGCGGCCTGGAACGGCTTTGTCGCCGCGCTGCAAAGCGCGCCGGCCCTGTTGCTGCACGCGGCGGCGCTGTTGATGATCGCCTACCACAGCTACACCTGGTTCAAGATCATGCCGCGCACGCTGCCGCCGTTGATGCTGGCCGGGCGGCGGGTATCCGCGCTGGCCATCACCGCCGGCGGCCTGGCCGCCGCCGTGGTGTGCAGCGCCGCGCTCTTGATGTTGGTATGGGGGATGACGGCATGAAACCGGGACTGAAACGCTCTCACGCGCCCATCTTCTGGGGCTTGTTTGGCGCCGGCGGCATGCTGGCCGCCTTGTTCGGGCCGATGCTGGTGTTCATCACCGGCATCGCCGCGCCGTTGGGCTGGCTGCCTGCGCGCGCCGTCGATTACGCCACGCTGCAGGCGCTGGCGCAAAGCCTGATCGGCAAGGCGCTGCTGTTCGGCCTGATCGCTTTGCTGCTGTGGCACGCGGCGCACCGCATCTACCACAGCCTGCACGATATCGGCATCCGCGGCGGACCGTTGGCCAAGGCCTGCACCTATGGGGTGGCGGCGCTGGGCACGCTGGCGGCGGCGGGGCTGTTGTTGGCGATGGGGTTCTAATAAGCTGTTCACGATCTATTTGATACGCAGGAGACCGCGTATTCGAGGCGCCCAAACTCCCTTCAAGCCTGCCGTCGGGTGGCAGGCCCGAGGTTTTAAGCGGCTGCCTGTTCGAGCAGCGCGACGTTAGCGCGCTGCGAGTTCAGCCGCGCCTCGGGCCTGACGGGAACCGGCGGGAAGCCGTAGGCCAGGCTTGCAGGGCGGCCTTTAGGGTAAAGGGAGATTTGGCCGTGCAAATCTCCCTTTCCGTTTGACGGGCGGAACCGGCCCTAAATCATCATCCGCGAAGCGGATTCGAGGTTTCTGGAAATTGGCCCAAACGGAAGGGTCGTGAGCTGTTTCTAGGCGCTCATTTCCTAATGAAACTGTTGGATATGGGCGGCGGATCAGCGCCCCATGCTCACCACCCACAAAAGGGGAAGCAGCAGAAATAATAGGGTGAAGCCGAACTGGGCTCCGGCCGTGTGTCGGCGCAGCTTCCAGAACACCAAGCAAGTCAGCGCCAGCCAGCCTACGATGCCAAACAGCGCCAGATTGACCATGAAGGCGCCCATGCTGCCCATATCGGCCAGACAGAATTCGGACAAGAGCAAAAGGGCGGGCAGGAGCGAGGCGGCGCGGAGGTAGGACATTCGAGTGGCTTCTTGGGGGTGGAGCGGGCATTTTGCATCAAGGCCGCGGCTTTGCCCACCGTTCAGCGCACGCCTGCGTGGACGCGACGCACGTGCCGGTGGCAAAGGCCAGGACAATCGCGGGCGGCCCGCTAGCCCGCCGCCTCGCGCTCGCGCAAAAAATCGATGAAGGCCCGTACCTTGGCCGGCACATGGCGGGTGCGCGGGTAGAGCGCGTGAACGCCTTGCTGCGGGAAGCCGTGATCGGGCAGCAGCCGGCGTAGCCGGCCGGCCTGCAGATCGGCGTTGACCAGCCAGTCCGGCAGCAGGGCCACGCCTAGGCCGGCCAGCGCGTAGGCGCGAAGGATGGACGCGCTGTCCGAACTCAGCCGCGCCGTGCCGGGCTGGCGCCAGGCTGTCTGGCCGCCGCCCGGCGTGTCCACCAGCCAGGGCGGGGCGTGTTTGAGCCGGCTGTGTCCCAGCCAGGGCAGCCGGCTCAGCGCGGCCAGATCGCCGGGCGGTTCTTGGACCAGCAGAGCCGGCGCAGCCACGGGGAAAATATCGAACTGGGCTAGCTGCGCCGCGTGCAGATCGGTTTCCGGCAGGCGGCCCAGGCGGATGGCGACGTCGAAGCGCTCGGCGATCAAATCGGCATGCAGCGAGGACGTGGACAGCTGCACCTGCAGCGTCGGATGGCGCAGGGCGAAGGCTTCGATCGCCGGCGCAATCTTGGCCAGGCCGTATTCCAGCGTGGCGGTCACGCGCAGCGCCCCGCTCAGCTCCCCATGCTCGGCGCGGGCGTCGTCTACGGCCAAGCGCGCCTGCTCCAGCATATCGGCGCAGCGCTGGTAAAAGCGCGCGCCGGCGTCGGTCAGCGCCAGGCTGCGGGTGTTGCGGATCAACAGCGCGACGCCGACTTCCTGCTCCAGGCGTTTGATATTGAAGCTGACCACGGCGCGGGTTTGGCCCAGCGCGGCGGCGGCGGCGGTGAAGGAGCCGGCGTCCACCACGGCTTTGAAGCTAGCAAAACGATCCAGACTGACCACGACAAAGCCCGCTATTGTCAAAAATAATTTGACAGTCTAGCCGGCGTAAGCCGGTATTTCCAGCGCCGCCCCCTGTCTATACTCGGCCGCTTTACCGTGGAGAGCGCCGATGTCGCCCCGTTCGAAACTGACTTTGGTGTACTTGTTCGGCTTTGCGCTGGACCTGATCAATATGTTCATCGCCAGCGTCGCCTATCCGGACATTGGCCGCGGCCTGGGCGCGTCGCTGGCGCAGCTGGCCTGGGTGGGCAATGCCTATATGCTGGGCCTGACCCTGGTGATTCCGCTCAGCGCGTGGCTGGCCGGCGCTTACGGCGAGCGGCGGGTGCTGCTGGGCTCGCTGGGCTTGTTCCTCGCCGGCGCGGCGCTGGCGGGCACGGCCGGGTCCATCGAGGCGCTGATTGGCTGGCGCGCCTTGCAGGGCCTGGGCGGAGGTCTGCTGATTCCGGTGGGCCAGGCCATGGTTTACCGGTACTATCCGCCGGCGCAGCGCGCTCGGCTCACCGCCCTGATCATGAGCGTGGCGCTGATCGTGCCGGCGCTGTCGCCGGCGCTGGGCGGCCTGCTGGTGGACATGCTGTCCTGGCGCTGGGCGCTGCTGGCCAGCCTGCCGCTGGCCCTGCTGACGATTTGGCTGGCGGCGCGCTGGTTGCCGGCGGACCAAGCGCCGGCCAAGCGCGACGCGTTGGACCTGTCCGGCCTGGCTTTGCTGGCCGTCGGCATGGCCTCGCTGTTGCTGGCTTTGACCTGGCTGGGAGAAAGCGGTCGCCTGCCGTGCGGCGTTGCCGCGCTGCTATTGGCCGTCGCCGCGCTGGCCGGCTACGTGCGCGCCGCCGCCGGCAAGGCCGAGCCGGTGCTGAAGCTGACCCTGTTGCGCGGGCGCCTGCTGCGCACCGCCATGCTGGTGTATCTGTTTGTGCCCGGCGTGTTCATGGGCGTCAGCCTGGCGGCGATGCTCTATCTGCAAGAGGTGCTCAAGCTGAGCGCCGCAGCTGCTGGCGGCCTGATGCTGCCCTGGGCGCTGGCCTCCGGGCTGGCCATCAGCCTGACTCGCGGCCGCTTCAACCATGGCGGCCCCAAGCCTTTGCTGCTCTTGGGCATGCTGTTCCAGAGCGCCGGCATCGCCGCGCTGGCCTTGGGCGTCAGCCGGCCGTGGCCGCTGATCGCCGCTTACGCTTTGATGGGTTTCGGCGGCAGCCTGTGCAGCAGCGCGGCGCAGAGCGCGGCCTTTCTGGACATCGCGGAACCGGAACTGCGGCAGGCCAGCGCGCTGTGGAACATCAACCGCCAGTTCAGTTTCGGCCTGGGCGTGGCCGTGATCAGCCTGCTGCTGAACGCGCTGACTCATTACAGCGGCGCGCCGGCGGCCACCGCTCAGGTCTACCAAGCCTGTTTCTTCATCGCCGCCGGCCTGACCCTGGCGCCGGCGGTTCTCGTGCTGCGCATCCACACCCCGACTGTGCTGGCCCTACTGCGGCCCAGCCATTAATGAGAGAAAGTCCGATGACCAAGGCCAATCCCTATTTCGACGAAGTGATCTCCGCGCATATCGCCATCCGGCAATGGTTCGCTGGCCCGGCGGGCCCCGCCGAGCTGGAAGCCCTGATGGCGCGCTTCTCGCCGCGTTTCTCCATGGCGTCGCCCAGCGGCGCGCAACTGGATCTGGACGCGCTGCGGCGGCTGTTCGCCGCAGCCGGCGGCGGCAAGCCCGGCTTGGAGATTGAAGTGGATCAACTGACCCTGCTGGACGAACACGCCGGAGGCGCGACGGTGGCGTATCGCGAAGCGCAATACCAGGGCGGCCGGTTAAGCAGCCTGCGGCTGGCCACCGCGGTGTTTGAGCGCGACGCGGCCGGAGCGCCGCGCTGGCGGCATCTGCAGGAAACCTTCTGCGCCGCGTGAGGCTTGCGCGAAGCGCGGCGGGCCTCAGTCCGCGACGACGGACTGGATGAAACCGTCCACCAATGCGGACTCCTGCTGCTTGCGCCAGATGAAGTGGATGTCGCTGATAGCCAAATCCGGCAGCGCGAAGCCGCGGTAGCCGTCTTGCGGCCGGCACAGGCTTTCCGGCACGCAGGAAAAGCCGGCGCCGGCGGCGACGCAGGCGAAGATGGCCGGATAAGATTCTATCTCCAGCACCGCGCGCGGCCGCACGCCGGAAGCTTGCAGCCATTGATCCACCAGCCGGCGGTAATGGCAGGCCGCGCCGAAGGTGTACAGCTCCAGCCCGGCCAAGGCCTGCGCCGACGCCGCGTCGATATCCAGCGGAGCGATCAGCATCAATTTTTCCCGGAACGCCAGCCGGCTGGTCAGCAGCGGATGCTCCACCGGCCCGTCGCTGAGGATCAGGTCCAGCTCCCCGTCCTGCAGCTGGCGTTCCAACTGCAACGAATGGCCGGCGCGCAGATGCAGCTCCACCTCGGCGTGCTGGCGGCGGTAGCGGGCGATGCGGGCGGGCAGATGGGTGGCCAGAGCGCCGTCCAGCGCGCCCACTCTCAGCAGGCCGCGTGCGGGCGCGCCGGCGAACATGCCTCGCACCTCGTCGGCCTGTTGCAGCAGACCACGGGCGTGGCGGTAGAGCAGATGGCCTTCCGGCGTGGTCAGCAGGCGGCGGTTTTCGCGGCTGAACAGCTTGACGCCCAGTTCCGCCTCCAATTCCTGCAAGCGGGCGGTGAGATTGGACGGCACCCGGTGCAATTGCTCGGCGGCGGCGGCGATGCTGCCTTGCTCCACCACCGCGCAGAAGAAATTCAGTTGCGAGAGTTTCATGTTTCGCTTTTTGTGATTGATTTCAGCATTATAAGTCGCTTTTAATGGATTATGTGCGAGGCTAAGATGGCGCGATCTTAGAACCTGTTCAACGCCGTATCGCTGAAGCGCAGCAGACGCTGAACAGGTTCTTAATCTCAACCATCAGGAACAAGCGCATGAGAATTCTGCACACCATGTTGCGCGTGGCCGATCTGGACGCCGCGCTGGCCTTCTACACCCGGGCGCTGGGCATGCGCCTGCTGCGCCGCAACGACTTCCCGGACGGCCGCTTCACTCTGGCTTTTGTCGGTTATCGCGATGAAACCGAGGCCGCCGCCATCGAGCTGACCCATAACTGGGATCAGGGCGATTACCAGCTGGGCAACGGCTATGGCCATGTGGCGATAGAAGTGGACGACGCCGCCGCCGTCTGCGAGCAGGCGCGCGCGCTGGGCTACACCGTGGCGCGCGAAGCGGGGCCGATGAAACACGGCCGCACCGTGATCGCCTTTTTGCTGGACCCGGACGGTTACAAGGTGGAATTGATCCAGAAGGGTACTCAGTACGACTGAGCGCGGAGAAGGGCGGGCCCGAGCTTGCCGGGCCCGCCTCGTTTGAACCCCGTTTTTAGAGACGGAAGCGCGCGGTTACGCCCTGCAGGTTTTGCGCCAGCGCGTTGAGCTGGCTGGAGGTGGTGGCCAGTTCTTCCACCGTGGCGCTGTTCTCCTCCGCCATCTGCGACACCCGCTCCATGCTTTGCGCCAGGTTCAGGCTGGCGGTGCGCTGCTCGCTCAGCGCGCTGGTGATGTTGCCTATGGAATGCACGATGGAGTGGGTGCTGCCCTCTATCTCCTGCATGGAGTCGGTGGCCTGGCTGGCGCCGTCGGACACCGTGCCCACGCTGGACAGGCTCTGCTCCATGCTGCCCACCACCCGGTTGGCGCTGCCTTGGATGGAGCCGATCATCTGAGTGATTTCCTGGGCGGAACTGGCGGTGCGTTCCGCCAGCTTGCGCACCTCGTCTGCCACCACGGCGAAGCCGCGGCCCATCTCGCCGGCGCGCGCCGCCTCGATCGCGGCGTTCAAAGCCAGCAAGTTGGTTTGGTCCGCCACATCGCGTATCACCGTGACGATATTGCCTATCTTCTGCACTTCCTGAGTCAGGCCCTTCATCTGGTCTGAAGTGGCCGCCACCGAGGACGACACCGATTCGATATTGCCCACCGACGCCTTCACCGCATGGCCGCCGCGGCTGGCCAGATCGCCGGCCATCGCCGCCTGGCGCGAAGCCTCGTTGGAATTGTCCGCCACGTGGTTGATGCTGACCGTCAGCTCCTCGATGGTGGCGGCGGCTTCGGACGTGGCCTCGGACTGGCGCTGCGCGCCATGGGCTACTTGCTCGGACATGCTGGCCAGCTCGTGAGCGGAGTCGGATACCTCGTTGGCGTTTTTCTGGATGCTGGCCACCACCTCGCGCAAGCCCTGGCGCATCTCCTGGATATCCTTGGCCATGGCGATGGCCTCGTCGCGCGCCTCCGGAATTGGCTCATCGTGGCCGGACAAATCACCCTGCTTGATATTGCGCACCAACTGCGCGGATTTCTGTAGCGGCACCGTCACCAGGTTGGCAATGAACATCGCAATCGCCACCGCGGCGATCAGGGCGATCACCGCCACGGTAAGCAGTACCGTCACCGCCTCGCTCTGCGCGGTCTTGCTGGCCTCGATAGACTTTTGCATCAAGTCTTCCTGAAAGTCCGACATCTCTTTCAAGGATTTCAAAAACACGTTGTTGGCCGGTGCAAAGGTTTTCATCAGAAAGGTTTTGGCTTCCTCGTTCTTATTGGCGCGCGCCAAGGCGTACAAGGGCTCAAACTGAGCGCCCAGATTAGTGCTGGCGGCCTTGAGCTTGTCAAACAGCTCCTTCCCCTTGGGCGTGGACAGCAGTTTTTCCATCTGATCCAGATTGGACGCGTTGGCGGCACGGAACTCCTCCACCTTCTTGATATGAGTCTCGGTTTCTTCCGGCGTTTGCACGATGATGGCGTTGCGGATGGAGCGGCCCACATCCAGCGTGGTGACGCTGATCTTGTTGGCCAGCATGATCTTGGGATAGCGATCCTCGGTCACATCGCGGATTTTGTCGCTTATGGTGTTCAACTTCATCATCGCCACCGCCACGATGATGGCGATCAGAATGATCAGCAGGCCGAAGCCGGCCAGCAGTTTTTGCTTGACGGTCAACTGGTGCAGCATGGAGCGCTCCCCCGGACAGATATTGTGCCTATAGTGCCGCGACGCGCCCTGCCAGAGCCGCGGCTTCTTGATGAAACATAGTTGCCGGAATGGGCTAGATCAAATCATCCGCACGCATCTTGCTGCCGGGGGGAACACGCCGTCAGGGGTTTAGGTTACTGGCGTCTTGCGGGTGATGTCGTCCAGGCTGATTACCGTCATGGCGTTGACCGTGGTGGTGGCCAGGGTGTCGATCACCCCGGTGCGTAGCGCTCCCAAGAGAGCCGTGGCCTTGGACTGCTCGCTGGCGATGGCGATCACATTGGGAATACGCTCCAGGTCGCTACGGTTGAGGCCCAGCACGCGGCCCTGTAGCGAGGTATTGGCAGGCTGGCCGTAAATGTCGAAGAAGTCGTAGCCCATCACATCTCCTATGGTGCCGCCGCGTTTGGCCTCCGCGATCTCGGTTGGGCTAAACCAGCCCATGCGCACGATATTGCTGTCCTCCGACAAATCGCCGATGCCAATCAGCGCCAGGTCGGCGCGGCGGGCGCGGTCCAGTGTCTGGCGCACGGTATCGTTTTCCAGCAGGCTTTGCCGCAATGCGGGGTCCCGGATTAGCGCCGGCGCGTACAGGGTTTCGCTTTCCCCGCCGAAACGCGCCGCCAGCCGCCGGCAGATATGATCGGAGTTCATGGTCTCGCCGCCGCGATACGCGCCGCCTATGGCTGAGATGAACGCGCACTCGCGCCGCGCGGGGGTGGAAATGTAGTCGGACACCGCGCTGATATTGCGGCCCATGCCCACGGCTACCACCATGCCGTCGTCCAGCGCCTGGTCCAGATAGGTGGCCACTTGAGCCGCCAGCAACGCGCGTTGCTTGTCGCCGTCCTGATGATCGATGGCGATGATGGCGCGCTGGATGCCAAAGCGCTGACGCAGTTCCTGTTCCAGGCCGTTGGCGTAAGCCGGATGTTGGCGCACGCGGATTTCCACCACGCCTTCTTCCTGGGCCTTGCGCAGCATGCGGCTGACGGTGGCGCGCGAAATGCCGAAGCGCTTGGCCAGCGCCTCCTGGGTGTGGTTGTCCACGTAATAAAGGGTCGCCAGTTCTGTCAGCTCGTCTTGATTCATGCCTTCCTCTTTGTCAGGCCGCCGGCAGGGGCGGGGCCGCCAGTTTATGCCAAATCGGCGGAGCGTGGTCTGGCCTCAGCTCGGCTCTCCATCACCATCACGGCGCGGGGAGGCCTGCTCGTATTGACTGATTCTGTCCAGTTTAGGCTGCGATGCCCCGCCGTCAAACCGCGCCTCCAGCCAGGTGTCCACGATGCGCTTGGCCAGTTCCGGCCCCACCACGCGCGCGCCCAGCGTGATGATCTGCGCGTCGTTGCTGCGTTTGGCCCGCTCGGCGGAGTAGGTGTCATGGCATTGCGCGGCGCGGATGCCGGGCACCTTGTTGGCGGCGATGGCCATGCCGATGCCCGTGCCGCATAACAGAACCGCATGGCTGTAGCGGCCGGCGATGATTTGCTCGGCGATGGGAATGGCGATGTCGGCGTACAAGGCCGGCTGGCGGTCGTACACCCCGCAGTCGCTGACCTGGCGGCCTTGCGCCTGCAGATGGCGCAGCAGGATTTCCTTGAGGTCGAACGCGGCCTCGTCGCAAGCGATGGCGATATGCATCTGGCTCTCCTTGGCTGAGTGGCGTGGAGCGCGGGTGGCGCTGTTGGTGAATACAATGAACGTAATTTCAATTAATGGAAAGTTTTTCATTGTTGTTGCTGAAAAGCCACCATGCACTTATTGCACTTGCAGCATGCACTGTAGTGCTTGCCTATTGCGGAATTAACAAATTAATTAAGCATTTTATGGGAAATGATCTTGCGCTGCATGATTGTTGTATGGCTGGTTTGAATTGACGTTAGCAAAATCCGCTGCTTAGCATGTGTTCAATTAATGAACATTTGTTCTGGTCGGAGGCGCTAATGGAAACCGTGCTACTGCAGGCGATGGGCATTGCGAAATCCTTTAACGGCGTGGTGGCCCTGCGCAATGGCTGCCTGGAGCTGGGCGCGGGCAGCGTGCATGCCTTGTGCGGAGGCAACGGCGCCGGCAAATCCACCTTTCTGGGCATAGTGATGGGTTTGTTGCGCAGAGACGGCGGCAGTTTGCGGCTGAGGGGGCGGGAGGTGGATTTCGCCTCGCCGCTGGCGGCGCTGAACCGGCGCATCGCCATGATCTCGCAGGAACTGTTGCCGGTGCCGGGCATGAGCGTGGCGGAAAACCTGACTCTGGGCCGCGAGCCGCGTCTCTGGGGCGCTTTGGTGGACCGCCGCCGCCAACTGGCCGAGGCCGAGACGCTGTTGCAGCGGCTGGATTTCGACCTTGATCCGCGCTGGCCGATGTCGCGGCTGAGCCTGGCGCAGACTCAGCTGGTGGAAATCGCCAAGGCCTTCAACCGCGACAGCGACATCCTGATCATGGACGAACCCACGTCCTCGCTGGGAGAGCGGGAGACCGAAGCGCTGTTCGCCGCGGTCCGCCGCCTGGCCGCCCACGGCGCCGGCATCATCTATGTGTCGCACCGCTTGTCTGAGATTTTCGAGATTGCCGACCGCTACACCGTGTTTCGCGACGGCGCTTTCGTCGAAAGCGGCCGGCTGGCCGATATCGACCGCCCGCATCTGGTGGGCCAGATTGTTGGCCGGGAGCTGCGCGGCGAGCGCAGCCGCCGCCCGTCCGTCAGCGCCGAGCCGTTGCTGCAGGTGGAAGGGCTGGGGCGGGACGGCGAGTTTCACGACATCAGCCTGGCGGTGCGGCCCGGCGAGATCGTCGGCATCTACGGCCTGCTGGGCTCCGGCCGCAGCGAGCTGCTCAACTGCCTGTACGGCTTGAGCCGGCGCCAGCGCGGCAGCGTGCGGCTGGCAGGCCGCGAGGTGCCGACCAGCCCGGCCGGAGCCATCCGCGCCGGCTTGGCCCTGGTGACGGAGGACCGCAAGGACAGCGGGCTGGTGCTGTCTGCCTCGGTGGCCGACAACATCGCCTATCCGGTGCTGCCGCGGCTGGCGCGCGGCGGCGTGGTGCGGCGAGCGGCGCAGCGGGCCTTGGTGACCGATTTGTGCCGGCGCTTGCGCGTCAAGGCCGCCTCGCCGGCGATGCCCGCCGGGCGGATGAGCGGCGGCAATCAACAGAAAGTGGTACTGGCCCGCTGCCTGGCCGCCCAGCCGCGTTGCCTGTTGTGCGACGAGCCCACCCGCGGCATCGACGAGGGCGCCAAGCGCGAGGTGTACGCCTTTCTGGACGACTTTGTCCGCGGAGGCGGAGCCGTGCTGCTGGTGTCGTCGGAAGCGCCGGAAATCCTGGAGTTGAGCGACCGCATCGCCGTGTTCAAGGCCGGCCGGCTGGTGGCGATGCTGGATGGGGCGGAGGCCAGCCAGCAGGGTTTGCTGCACCTGGCTTCCTGAGCGCCGCCGTCACCAAGAAATCACCAGAAAAGGAAAACCGATGGACGATTCCCTGAGCCCCAAAGCGTCGGCCTTCGCCGCGCGGCTGCCTGGACGCGCCGGCTGGCGCGCCGCCCTGTCGCGCTACGGCATCGTCGCCGCGCTCTTATTGCTTTGTCTGCTGCTGAGCCTGGCCAGCCCGTATTTCCTCAGTTGGGACAACTGGGCCAACATCCTGCGCCAGACCTCGATCAACGGCATCCTGGCGGTGGGCATGACCTTCGTCATTCTCAGCCGCGGCATCGACCTGTCGGTGGGCGCGGTGCTGGCCTTCGCCGGCATGGTGGCCGCCAGCCTGGCCATCCGGCCGGAAGCCGGCGTCGCTCCGGCGCTGCTGGCCGGCCTGGGCTGCGGCCTGGCGCTGGGCGCGGTCAACGGCCTGCTGGTGGCGCGGCTGGCGGTGCCGTCCTTCGTCGCCACCCTGGGCATGCTCAGCGCCGCGCGCGGGCTGACCTACATCTACAGCGACGGCATGCCGGTTTCCAGCCTGCCGGACGGCTTCCGTCTGATTGGTCAGGGCGAGTGGGCCGGGCTGCCGCTGCCGGTATTGATTTTCGCGCTGGTGGCCGCGCTGGCCTGGTTCACGCTGTCCCATACCGTGTTCGGCCGCTATGTCTACGCCGTGGGCGGCAATGAAAAAAGCGCGCGCACCAGCGGCATCCGCACCCGCTGGATCACCTTCTGCGTCTACCTGATTGCCGGCGGCCTGTCCGGGTTGGCCGGCCTCATTCTCACCGCTCGCACCACAGCGGCGCTGCCGAAGGCCGGCGTGGCTTATGAACTGGACGCCATCGCCGCGGTGGTGATCGGCGGCGCCAGCCTTTCCGGCGGCGTCGGCTCGGTGCTTGGCACCGTGATGGGGGCCTTGATCATCGGCGTGATCAACAACGGGCTCGATCTGATGGGGGTGTCGTCTTATTACCAGCAGTTGATCAAGGGCGTGATCATCGTGGCGGCGGTATTGCTGGACGGTTCGCGTCACAGGCAAGCCTGAGCCAAACGCCTTGCCGCGCCAGTCACGGCGCAATCTCAAAGGAGGAATGGAGCATGCAACGGTTCAAATTTGGCGCTGCGGCGCTGCTCTGCGCACTGGCGCTCCCTGCCTGGGCGGCCCAGCCGCTGCGCATCGGCGCGGCAGTCTACGGACTCAAGGGCGAATTCATGCAAATGTGGGTGGACGCGTTGAAGCGGCATCCGGCGGTGAAGGACGGCTCGGTGCAGATCACGGTGTTTGACGGCCGCTACGACGCGCTGACCCAGAACAACCAGTTCGACACCATGATCACCCAGAAGTACGACGCCATCCTGTTCGTGCCCATCGACATCGCCGCCGGGGCGGAAGCGGTGGCCAAAGCCGCGCGCGCCAAGATTCCGGTGATAGGGTCCAATACCCGCGTCAACGGCGACCAGCTCACCGCCTATATCGGCAACAACGACACCGTGGCGGGAGAGTTGCAGGCCGAGGCCGTGGCCAAGGCGCTGAAGGGCAAGGGCAATGTGGTGATCATGGAAGGCCCCATCGGCCAGTCCGCGCAGCTGGAGCGCAGCGCGGGCAACCAGAAGGCGCTGGCGCGTTATCCCGGCATCAAGGTGCTGGAGCGCAAGCCGGCCAACTGGTCGCGCGCGGAGGCGCTGACGCTGATGGAAAACTGGCTGACCGCGCGGCCGGGCCAGATCAACGGCCTGATCGGTCAGAACGACGACATCGCGCTGGGCGGATTGGAAGCGGTGCGCGGCAAGGGCCTGGACCCCAGGAAAATGCCGGCCGCCGGCATCGACGGCATTCGTGACGGAATTGTGGCGGTGAAAAACGGCACCTTGATGGTCAGCTTCTTCCAGGACGCCAAGGCCCAGGCGCAGGGCGCGTTGGACCTGGCCCTGCGCGCGGTCAAGGGGCCGGCTTACCAACCGCGTTCCGACATCTGGCGCGAATACGCCAAGCCGATGCCCTGGGCCGGCGGCGCGGCCAAGCGTTACGACGTGCCCTGGACCACCATCACCCCGGCCAATGCCGACGCGCTGCTGGCCAAACTCAAGCCCGGCGCTTGAAGGAGACGGCCATGAGCGCAAGCGAAACCCTCATTCCCGCCGCCATGCAGGCGGTGGTGGCCTACGCCCCGGGCGATTACCGGCTGGAAACCGTGGCGGTGCCGGAGCCGGGGCCGGGTGAAATTCTGGTAAAGGTGGAAGGCTGCGGCATTTGCGCCGGAGACCTGAAAGCCTATGACGGCGCGCCCAGCTTCTGGGGCGACGAGAACCAGCCCGCCTACATCAAGGCGCCGATGATACCCGGCCACGAATTCATCGGCCGCATCGTCAAGCTGGGCGCCGGCGTGACCCAGTTCGCCATTGGGGAACGGGTGATCTCCGAACAGATTGTGCCGTGCTGGGCCTGCCGTTTTTGCCGCCGCGGCCAGTACTGGATGTGCGAGAAACACGATCTGTACGGTTTCCAGCACAACGTCAACGGCGGCATGGCCGAATACATGAAGTTCACCAAGGAAGCGATTACCTATCGAGTGCCGGACTCGCTGCCGCTGGAGCAGGCAGTGCTGATCGAACCCTATGCCTGCTCCTTTCACGCGGTGCAGCGCGCGCAGATCCAGTTGGGCGACGTGGTGGTGGTGTCCGGCGCCGGCACCCTGGGCCTGGGCATTATCGGCGCCGCGCGCAAGGCCGGGCCGGGCAAGCTGATTGCGCTTGATCTGTTCGATGATCGTTTGGAGCTGGCGCGCCGCTTTGGCGCCGACCTGACCCTGAACCCGCGCCGCGACGACGTCAATGCCGAGGTCAAGCGGCTGACCGACGGCTATGGCTGCGACATCTACATCGAGGTTACCGGCCATCCAAAATCCGTCAGCCAGGGCCTGGCCATGCTGCGCAAGCTGGGCCGTTTTGTGGAAGTGGGCGTGTTCAAGGACCCGGTGTGCGAAGACTGGAGCATCATCAGCGACCGCAAGGAGCTGGACATCCTGGGGTCCCATCTGGGGCCTTACTGCTATCCGCACGTGATCAACGGCATCCTGGACCAAAGCTTGCCCACCCAGGGCGTGGTCACCCACGCGCTGCCGCTGGCGCGCTTTCGAGAGGGTTTCGACCTGGTGCGCAGCGGCGACCGCTCGCTCAAGGTCATGTTGTTGCCGGGAGAGGCCTGATGGAGAACGCAATGGAAGGAAGCGCAAACCGGGCTTGGGACGCCGGCTTCAAGCTTGACGGCAAGGTGGCCCTGGTCACCGGCGCCGCCGCCGGCATCGGCCTGGCCATCGCCGAGCGGCTGGCGGAACTGGGCGCGGCAGTGGCGCTGGCGGACATCAGCAGCGGCGTGAAAGAGCGCCTGCCGCAACTGGCCGGCGGCCCGCGGCGCCATCTGGCGATAGTCGCCGACCTCGGCGTCAGCGGCAACGCCGAGCAAGTGGTGCGTCAGACACACGGCTGGGGCAAGCGGCTGGACATCCTGATCAACAACGCCGGCATTGCGCTGCTGGACCACGCCGACGACGTGAGCGAAGCGGCATGGGACGCCACCATGACGCTCAATCTGAAGGCTCCGTTCTTGCTGGCCCAGGCCGCCGGCCGCTTGATGCGCCAGCAGGGCGGCGGCCGCATCGTCAATATCGCTTCCCAGGCCAGCGTGGTGGCGCTGGAACGCCACAGCGCTTACTGCGCCAGCAAGGCCGGCCTGGTGGCGCTGACCCGGGTGCTGGCGGCGGAGTGGGCGGCCCACGGCATTACCGTCAACGCCATTTCCCCCACCGTGGTGGCCACCGAGTTGGGCCGCCAGGCCTGGGCCGGCGCGGTGGGCGAGGACATGCGGCGGCGGATACCGCTGGGCCGCTTTGTCCGCCCGGACGAGGTGGCCGCGTTGGCGGCCTACCTGGCCAGCGAGCACGCCGCGATGATCACCGGCGAGAACCTGTTGATAGATGGCGGCTACACCGCCTTATAGGAGCTGCACCATGAACCGCATCCTCAACCATCCCGATCGCATGGTCGAAGACATGTTGATCGGCTTCCTGGCCGCGCACAATGGCAGTGTTGTCGCCACCGGCAACCCACGCGTGCTCAAATCCATCTACGCCGGCGCGCCCGGCCGCGTCGGCATCGTCAGCGGCGGCGGCTCCGGTCACGAGCCGGCATTTCTCGGCTATCTGGGCCGCCACCTGCTGGACGCCGTGGCAGTCGGCGAAGTGTTCTCCTCGCCCAGCGCCAAGAGCTTTGCCGATGCATTCGCCGCCGCCGACGGCGGCGCGGGCGTGGTTTGCCTGTATGGCAACTACGCCGGCGACAATATGAATGTGAAAATGGCGATGCGCCTGGCCGAGCAGGCCGGCGTGCGAGTCGAGGCGGTGGTGGCCAACGACGACGTGCCCTCCGCGCCGGCTCAAGAGCGCGAGCGTCGCCGCGGCGTGGCCGGCGAAATCCTGATGTGGAAGGTGGCCGCGGCCCACGCCGCGCAGGGAGGCAGCCTGGAACAGGTGGCGGACGCCGCGCGCCAGGCCATTGCTCACACCCGCAGCATGGGCATCGGCTTGTCCGCCTGCACCATTCCGGCGGCGGGCAAGGCCAATTTCCACATCTCCGACGGTCAAATGGAAGTGGGCATTGGCCACCACGGCGAGCCCGGCGTCCAGGTGCTGCCCACCGCCAGCGCCAGACAAATGGCGGAACTGATGCTGGAAACCCTGCTGGCCGACCTGCCCTTGCAGCAGGGCGACCGGGTGGCCTTGCTCTTGTCCGGCATGGGCGCCACCCCGTTGATGGAGCAATACATCCTCTATGGCGAGCTGTCCGCTCAACTGCAGGTGCGCGGCATCCAGGTGGACCGGCCGCTGGTGGGCAATTACTTCACCGCGCTGGAGATGATGGGCGCCAGCGTCACCCTGATGAAGCTGACGCCGGAACTGGCCGCCGGCCTGGACCACCCTTGCCAATCCCCGGCCTGGACGGTGGGAGCGCTGCCATGTTGAGCCCGGACGCAAGCCTGCCGTGGGCCGCCACCGTCCAGGCGGTGCCGGCGATGATAGAGGCCATTCGCAGCCAGCGCGACCGCCTCAGCGAAATCGACGGCGCGATTGGCGACGGCGACCACGGCGTCAATATGAGCAAGGGCTTTGGCCTGTGCCGGCAATCGCTGGACGCCTTGCCGGCTTTGCCGCCGCTGCCGCAGGCATTGCAGCTGCTGGCCCGCAGTCTGATGGACGACATCGGCGGCTCGATGGGGCCGCTGTACGGCAGCCTGTTCCTGGCCATGGCGGACACGCTGGATTCGCGGCCCCGGCTGGATGCCGCCGGCTTCGGTGCGGCGCTGGCCGCCGGCACGGAGGCGGTGCTGGACATGGGCGGCGCGCGCGCCGGCGACAAAACCCTGGTCGACGTGTTGCTGCCGGCGCGGGATGCTTATCAGCAAGCGCTGGCCAGCGGGGAGGGCTGGCCGCAGTGTCTGCGGGCGATGCAAGCGGCGGCGGCGCAGGGCTTGGAGTCCACCCGCATGATGCAGGCCCGGTTGGGACGCGCCGCCCGCCTGGGCCCGCGTTCTATTGGTGTGCTGGACGCCGGGGCCGCGTCATGCGAATTACTGCTGCGTACCCTGGCGGAGGCTGTGCTGCGCGCCGTCAAGCCGTCTGCCGGCTGAAGGCGCGCCGCTGGGACGGATCAATCGACGGGGAGGGCTGGCGCGGGCTGCGGCTCGGCCTGAGCCAACCGCTTGGCGATGAGTACCGCGTTTTCGGCGTTCACCCGGCCATAGCCGTAAAACCGGCTGTGGCCCTTGCCATCGTACTGGCCGCCTTCGCCATCGCCGGGGTGCGAAATCTTGTCGCAACTCTGCGCGATGATGTTGCGCACCTCCTGCCAACCCAAGGCCGGATGTGCCGCCAGGATCAAGGCCGCTACGCCGGCCGCGCCGGGGCAAGCGCTGGAAGTGCCGCCAAAATCATCGGTGTAATTGCCCCACTGGTCCCCGCTGTCGATGCTGCCAGAATTGTAGCCGGCCCCGCCGCTGCGATCCGAAGTCCATATGCCGCGGCTGCGTGGCGGCCGGCCATCCGGCTCCGGCTCCGGCCGAATGCTCGGGTCCGGGTGGGTAATATCGGCGCTGGGAAAAGCGCACCAGACCGCATGGCCGTAATCGCTGTAGATGCTGCGCCGGCTGTACTCATTGCAAGCCGCCACCGCCGTCACCTTTTCGTAGCTGGCGTAACCATCGTTATCCACGCTTTCATTACCATTGCCGGCCGCAAAAAAGATTACGCAACCCTTGCCGCCCCGTCCTTGCTGGACGGCGTAATCCATCGCCAGCCGCGTACTGGCAGGCAAGGCCGCCACCTGATGGTGCAGCGGGTCGGCCGGGTCGAACCAAGCGCCGTCACTCGGTCCCCAACTGCAACAAATGACGTCGGCGCCTTGATTGGCCGCCCATAAGAAAGAGAAGGCCTCTGCCATCGAGCCCAAATCGCTGGCCAGGCGGATCGGCATCAGCCGCGCCTTGGGGGCCACGCCGCTGGCGCCGTAGCGGCCGCTGGCGCAAGCCACGCCCGCCACCGCCGTGCCATGGTTGTCCCCCGCTTGCTTGGGCCGGGGGTCCGTGCTGGCGGTGGGATCGCTGACATCCGCCGGCGCCACGATTTTGCCCGGCACGGCAAACTCCGGGTGCTCGATATCCACGCCGTCGTCGATCACCGCGATCACAACTCCTTCCCCCTGGCTCAGGCGATGCGCCGCCTCCACATTGGCGCTGGCGTCGATTTCCGCCTGATAACTGACCGTGGTTTTCTTCAGATGCCACTGATTCGGGTGAATGGCGCGCCGCTTGCGCTGGCGCAGCAGCTCAGGGTGGCAGTACTCCACCTCCTTGCGTTGCAGCAAATCCAGCGCGGTTTGAAACACCAGTGTGCCGCTGCCTTCCTTGGCCGCGGCAAAATAAGCGTTGGCGGCGTAAGCCGGCCGCTGCTTCACCGTGAGGCCGGCGGCGTGGAGGATGGCCAGGCAGCTTTGCTCATCCAGCGAATCAATAAACTTGATGAAAATGTTCTCGGTGTAAATCACCGGCTCGCCAGTGAGCCGGTCAACCAGCGCGCTGCCGGCGAAACGCACTTCGGGCAAACCGCGCAAACTGGTTTTCCGCGTATTGACGGATTGCTGGCCCGGCGGCACCCGGTACACCTCCAAACCCGCATCCGGAAACTGCAATACCAACTCGCCGCTGGCGATGCCGGCTGGCATTGTGGCGCTGAGCTTAGTGGAAATTGGCTGATTGTCTCGAGTGCGCACCGCAATTAAATCCTTGCTCTTCTCCAGAAAAAACGAGGGCTCGTTCTTTTTGCCAAATTTGACTTCCATGGGGAATCCTCCATTAATGTTCAGCGAAAAACCAGGGCAAAACCAATTGCCGTCAATCCCATGCGTTTGACGCCGCATCGTGTGTCATTGCTGCGGGAAATGCATGGCAATCAAATGCGTAAATCATGACGGACCCGGTTTGGAGTCTGAGTTTTCGATATTAATTTCCCCAGAATGCACATTAAAAACAAAGCGAGGACAAAATGCATACATAGCAATGCTATTGTGAGTGAGAAAAATCAGCAGTGAATATAGGAGGTGGGCAAATAGTGTGGGCTTTTAGATTTAATTTCACAATGACGAATCATATATTCTGTTGGGAGAATGTTTCAATGTGAACAATTTTGCGATGGCATTTTTTTGCCAGCCAAACCTGGCCAGCAACGGAGACGCCAAGGCTGGCCGCCGCAGGAGGCGGGGCAATGAACATGGACTGGGTGATTAACTTAAATGCACGGTATATTGACGTAAAAAATCCATTTGACATTCTTTTTAGGTGAATTATAAACAATGCTGTATGAGTAATTTGGGCGCCGCCACATGTCAGCGCTGCGGTGTCAAAAGCGAGTCCACGAATGTTTGCGCGGTCTTGGCGGAAGCCTCCTTGCCGCCCTGCGGCTAGCGGCAAAGCCATCCGGCCTTCCCATTCTCCACAAGGAGTTTCATCATGAGCCAAAACGCCCAGAAAACCCCCCTTAACCGCTTGTCCATGGCCATCGCGCTACTGATCGCCGCCGGCCTGCCCAGTCTGGCCCACGCCGTAGAATGTCGGGCCATTCCCAGCGTCAAGACCAGCGGTGTGTCCGCCAATAACAACGCCGCGGGCGGCCACCTCAACCAGCATATCTATGGAGCCACGCCGCCGGCCGGCACCAGCCAGGTGGGCAAGACCCTGTTCACCAGCGTGGAGGAATACACCGGCTTCTGGAACAACTACGTGGACCCCAAGAAATACACCGGCGTCGCTGTCCAGTGTTCCGGCAACCACGCTCGCCAGAGCGTCACCGTCTACAGCGTGCTGAAGAAAGACAAGATAGGCGGCTATAGCTGCACCGCGGCGGACGCCACCGGCAAGTGCACCGCGCAGACCCGCTCGCAGTTCTCCAGCGTGCAACTGGATTTCGAAGTGGTGCGGGGCAGTTGGGTTTTGTTGACCGCCTATCCGGTCAATCCCTGATCCTGTGTTGAGACTCCTTGCCGTGTCACGGGCGTGCCTCTCTGCGAGCTTGTATTAGTGGGTCTAAGAACCTGTTCAAAGTCT
>NZ_JALCYU010000018.1:0-99234 GCF_023507765.1 Chromobacterium sp. IRSSSOUMB001 | reverse complement strand
CTTACGCGCGCTTTCCAGAAGTGGTCTGGTCACTGAAGTGGTCTGATCACTTCAAATTGTTCGCGACTGATATCGCTTGGGTAGCTTTTTCTCACCTCTGGATTTTCTCACACTCCGCTCTATTCAGAGACTTTGAACAGGCTCTAAGACAAAGGCACCGCGTCAGCCGCCGACCCCGCCTGAGCATTAACCAGGGTGACGATGAAGTCCCGCATCCAGCGATGGCCGGGGTGCTGCTGGGTGCGGTCATGCCAGGCCATGCCCACTTCAAAGCTTTCCGTGGGCAGCGGAAACTCCACTTGTTTTAGCGCGTCGCAGCGGTCTTGCACCAGGCGCTGCGGCACCAGCGCGACAAAGTCGGACTGCGCCACCATTTCCGGTACAAACAGGAAGGACGCGGCGGACAAGGCCACGTTGCGGCGCAGGCCCAGCGCCGCCAGCGTGCGGTCCACCGGGGTGAAGAAGCCGTTGCCGTCCAAGGACACGATGACGTGGTCCAAGGCCGCGTATTCTTCCACGCTCAGCCCTTCCTTCAGGGCGGGGTGGTCGCGGCGGCCAATCAGCACATAGTGTTCGTCAAACAGCCGGCAGCTGTTCAGTTTGGACGGGGCGGCCGGCGGGGTGAGCAGCGCCAGGTCCAGATCGCCTTGCTCCAGCTGCGCCTCTAGCCGGTGCGGGTCCAGCGTGCGCACCGCCACCCGCACGCCGGGCGCGCTTTTGTGCAGTTCCCGCGCCAGCGGAATCAGCAGCGCGGCTTGCAGGTAATCGGTGCAGGCGATAGCCACGGTAAGGTCCGCGCTGGCCGGTTCAAAGTCCTGATGTCCGGCCACGGTGGCGCGCACTTCGTTCAGCGCCTTGCGCAAGGGCTCGAACATTTCCAGCGCCTTGGCCGTGGGGTACATGCCGCGGTGGACGGTCACCAGCAGCGGATCGTCAAACAATTCGCGCAGGCGGTTCAATTGCGCGCTCACCGCCGGCTGGCTCAAGCTCAGCCGCGCGGCCGCGCGGGTCACGTTCTGTTCCACCAGTAAGGCTTCCAGCGTTACCAGCAGATTGAGGTCGAGTCGTTTGGTATCCATCTGATGAATAGTAAGCAATAAAAACCGTGATTTCACGGATTGTTGACCACGCGTCAGACTGACGGCTTTCCCCCTTTAAATGCTTGGAGGCCGCATGAACCGACACGCCCTGATCATCCACGCCCACCCGGACCCAGCGTCGCTAACCGCCCAATTCGCCGCGCTGGCGCGGCTGACCTTGCAACAGCAGGGCTGCGAGGTCATGGAGTCCGACCTCTACGCAATGGGCTGGAAAGCCGGCGCAGACGCTCAGGATTTCCCGGACCGGCTCAACCCGCAGCGGCTGTTCCTAATCTCCGAATCCCAGCACGCTTACGCCAGCGGCCGGCAGAGCGCCGATGTGGCGGCCGAACAGCAAAAACTGCTGGCGGCGGACTTGGTGATCATGCTGTTTCCGCTGTGGTGGTACGGCTTGCCCGCTTACTCAAGGGTTGGATTGACCGAGTCTACGCTTAAAACCTGTTTACGATCAGCTGCGCGTTGGCGATACGGCGTTGAAAACGTCTTCAGAATGCTCATGTACCGTATGTACATTCCGCTTCTTCAGCCGTTTTCGCCTTGTCTCGCCTTAGCTCGCCAGATCGTAAACAGGTTTTTACGGCTTCGCCTATGGCTACCGCAATGAGGACAACCGCTGGAGCAACTGTTGTTTCCCGTGACACATGGCTGCCTGTTCTACCCCGGCATGGAGGTGCTGCCCACGCATGCGGTGTACGACGCCAACCGTCTTTCCGGCACCGATATAGATGCGGCCAAGGACGCCTGGCGGCGGAGGCTGCTTGGGGTGTGGGATGAAGCGCCGATTCCCTTCCGTCGCCAAAACGGCGGCGATTACCCGGACGGCCACACTTTGGGCGAGCAGGTCGCTGCCGACGCCAGCGGCCTGACGGCGCATATCGCCGGCTGACGGCGGCTACAAACGCCAGCCCAGCCGCATGCCTTCATAGATGGCTTCTTCCGCGGTGCGCGGCGCCAGGCAATCGCCTATCGCGTGCAGCTGGGCGCCGCAGCCGCTCAATTCCTCCAATAAACCATCCTCGGCCTGGTGCCCCTGACACAGCACCAGGCAGTCCACTTCACTTTCCACCATCGCTTCCTCGCTGGCGGTGTGCAGCAGGTACACGCTGTCGTCGTCGTGGCCGTACAGACGCGCGTACGGCGTTACCGCCACGCCGGCACGCTGCAGTTGGCCGGCGAGGTGGTCGCGCACATACATTTGCAGCGCTTCGCCGGCATGGGTGCCGTTGACCGCCAGCCTCACCTGGTGGCCGGCGGCGGCCAGCCGCAGCGCAATGCCGGGGCCGATCCAGTCGCAGCGCCAATCCCCCACCAGCACCTTGCCTCCCCTCACCGCTTCGCCACGCAGCACTTGCCAGGCGTCCAGCACTTGCATTGCGCCGCCGCCTTCCAGCGCCGGCCAGCGCGGCCGCGCGCCGGTGGCCACCACTACCGCGTCCGGGGCCAGCCGCCGCACTAGTTCGCGGTCCACCTTGACGTTGCGCTTCACTTCCACGCCGGCCAGTTGCAGTTCCCGTTCCAGATTGGTGATCAGGCCGCCAAATTCCGCGCGGCCGGGCAGCAGTTGCGCCAGCAGCGCCTGGCCGCCCAGTTGCGGGCCCGCTTCGTACAGGCTGACCTGGTGGCCGCGCTGCGCCGCGATCACCGCCGCCTTCATGCCGGCCGGGCCGCCGCCGGCCACCAGCACTCGCCGCGGCGCGGCGGCCGGCCGCGGTTCGCTGTATTCCAGTTCGCGGCCGCTTTGCGGGTGTTGGATGCAGGAGATGGGCAGGCCGCGGTGGAAGCGGCCGATGCAGGCTTGATTGCAGCCTATGCAGGCGCGGATGTCGTCATGCCGGCCCTGCTCGGCCTTGGCCGGCAGTTCCGGGTCGCAGATCAGCGCGCGGGTCATGCCGCAGCCGTCGGCTTGCCCGCCGGCCAATAGTTGTTCTGCTTCCTGCGGCTGGTTGATGCGCCCGGCCAAGAGCACCGGGATGCTCAGCGCGCGCTTGAAGCGCGCCGCTTGCGCCGCCAGGTAGGCGGCCGGCAACGCCATCGGCGGCGCGATGTGGATGGCCGCGCCCAAGGTGGCGGAGCTGCCGGCCACCAGGCTGACGTAGTCCAATTCGCTCTCCAGCGCCCGCGTCGCCGCCAGCGCCAGCTCGGCGTCCATGCCCTCGCCTTCTTCCTCGCCGGCGGAGATGCGCAGGCCCACCACGAAGCCCGGCCCGCCGCCGGCGCGGGCGGCGGCTACCGCTTCGCGCAGGAAGCGCAGCCGGCCGGCGTCGTCGCCGCCGTAGCCGTCTTCACGGCGGTTGACTTGGGGGTTGAGGAATTGCGCCGGCAAATAGCCGTGGCTGGCGACGATCTCGGCGCCGTCCACGCCGGCGGCGCGCAGCCGCCGCGCCGCCGCGCCGTAGCCGGCGATGATTTCGTCTATCATTTCGCGGCTCAGCGCGCGCGGCTGCACGTGGAAGCGCTCGCTGGGCGTCGCCGACGGCGCGTAGGCCACGCTCAGCAGGCCGTCGGCGCTTTCCATGATTTCGCGGCCGGGGTGGAACAGCTGGGCAAACAGCTTGCAGCCTTCGGCGTGCACGGCCTCGGCCAGTTGACGGTAGCCGGGCACGCAGCTGTCGTCGGTGGCCATCAAGGCGTGCGAGGTGTAGCGCGCGGTTTCGTGGACGCCGGAGACTTGCAGCACGATCAGGCCGACGCCGCCGCGCGCCCGCGCCCGGTGGTAGGCCACCAGCGCCGGGCTGACCCGGCCATCCTCCGGCAGCACGGTGTCGTGGCCGGTGGACATGATACGATTCCTCAGCAGCGCCGGGCCGATGCGCAGCGGGGAGAACAGCAAGGGGAACAAGGTGCTCATCGCGTGGACCTTTGATCGGGTTGGCGGACGCCATCGCCGTGGCGCTTTGATTTTGCTTAAATTAAAATTTATTGCAAATTTTTTTAATAAAATTCAAGAATGAACCGCGGCCAAGCGCCGTCGCACAGGATTTCATCGTGAGCAAAAACGCAACATCCGCCGCCGAGGCCCCGCTGCAGCTGGGCGCGCGCATCCGCCAACTGCGCAAGCGCCAGGGCCTGACGCTGAGCCGGCTGGCCGAAACCAGTGGCCTGTCCGTGGGCCACATCAGCCTGATAGAACGCGAGCTGGCCCAGCCATCCATCAACGCGCTGGTCAATATCGCGCGCAGCCTGGGGGTAACGGTGCAATGGTTTTTCAACGACCCCGCCGAGCAGGCCGAGGATGAGAAGGACTACATCGTGCGCCGCGAGCAGCGGCCGCGGCTGGACTACCAGAGCGGCTTCGTCGACCACTTGCTGACGCCCCGGAACCAGCGCCAGCTGGAGATGATCCATTGCCTGATCCCGCCCGGCGCCAGCTGCGACGAGGGCTATAGCCACAACGGCGAGGAAGCCGGCTTTGTGCTCAAGGGCTCGCTGGAGCTGTTTGTGGGCGAGCGCCAGTTCCATCTGGAACAGGGCGACAGCTTCGCCTATTCCAGCAGCGAGCCGCACCGCTACCGCAATCCGGGCAGCGGCGAGGCCATTGTGATCTGGGTGATTACTCCGCCCAGCTTCTGAGAACCAGGCCAAAGTCTGCTGCGCTTCAGCGATACGGCGTTGAAACCATCTTCAGAATGCTCATGTACCACGTGTACATTCCGCTTCCTCAGCCGTTTTCGCCTTGTCTCGCTCTTGCTCGCGAGACTTTGAACAGGCTCTGAGAGCCTGTTTACGATCTGCTGCGCGTCGTGAGACATGGCACGGCGAGTGCCGCTTCGACATACCCACGCGCCCTTAGCAAAGCCGCTCCCGCAGCGGCTTTCATCTTATTCCGCGCTGGCTTGCGCAGCGCCTGGCCCGCTCAAGGCCAGCCGATACCGCAACAAATTTTTAATAAAATTAAAATAAATTTTACAGTTTTTTGATCAATTCCTAGACTGTTCAATCCGGCAAGGCTAAAAGCCGCTAACAAAACCACGCAGAGAACCTGAGCCAAGGCGCACCGACGCAGGCAGTACAAGTCGTACGACAAGTCGGCGCAACACAGGATCAGGGGTTTGGTTAGCGGATCTAAGCCGGCCCCGCCGGCATAAGAGGAGATTGGTCATGAAACTGACGTATCTGAGCATCGCCGCCAGCCTGCTGGCCGGCGGCGTCGCCTCCGCCAGCGAACTGGTGGTGGTGTCCTACGGCGGCGAAAACCAGGCGGCGCAGTCGCGCGCCTATTACACGCCCTATCAGCGTCAAAGCGGCGTGCGCATCGTCGCGGACGCCTGGAACGGCGAGTTCGCCAAGATCAAGGCGATGGCGGCCACCGGCCGCGCGCGCTGGGACGCGGTGGAGGTGGACGCCGCGGCGCAGGGGCGCGGCTGTGAGGAGGGCCTGCTGGAAAAGCTGGATTACAAGCGGATAGGCGACAAGGCCGACTTCGTGCCGGGCGCGGCCCAGCCTTGCGCCATCGGCATGTTTCTGGCCTCCATGGTGCTGGCTTACAACGAGGACAAACTAAAAACCGCGCCGCAAAGCTGGCGCGATTTCTGGGATGTGAAGCGCTTCCCCGGCAAGCGGGCTTTGCGCCGCGGCGCGCCCTACACGCTGGAGATCGCGCTGCTGGCGGACGGCGTGCCGCCTGCCCAGGTCTACAAGATCCTATCCACGCCGGCCGGGGTGGACCGCGCCTTTCGCAAGCTGGATCAACTCAAGCCTTATATCCAGTGGTGGGAGAGCGGTGCCCAACCGCCGCAATACTTGTTGTCCGGCGACGTGGTGATGAGTTCTTCCTACAACGGCCGCATCAGCCTGGCGCGGCGCGAGGGCCGCAAGCTGAAGATGGTATGGCTTAACAACATCAGCGAGTTCAGCTACTGGGCCATTCCCAAGGGCTCGCCCAACAAGGACGAGGCGCTGAAGTTCATCGCCTTCGCCAGCCGGCCGGAACAGCAAAAGCTGTATTCGGAGCAGATGCCTTACGGCCCCAGCAACCGCAAGGCGCTTAGCCTGCTGCCGGCCGCGGTCCAGGCCGACTTGCCCAGCCACCCGGCCAATATGGCCGGATCTCTGGCGATGGACGCCGCGTTCTGGACCGATAACGGCGAGGCGCTGGAGCAGCGCTTCGCCAGTTGGGCGGCCAAGCGGCCATAAACAGCGGCGGGCGATCCACCGCGCATTTCGCCAGTTCCCAACAAGGCCCGCCGCCGCGACGGCGGGCCGCCAGGCTCGACTCAGGCCAGCCCCCACAGAGTGAAGGCTACGTCCGGCGTCCAGCCGGGGTTGGACCGGTGCGCCTGCAAGCAGCGGTAATGCAGGCCCTGATAGCTGACGCCGTCGCCCACTTGGTAGTCGTGTTCGTTCAGCCACTCGGGAAATTCCGGCCCCGGATCGCCGCCGGTGGTGCTGGCGGTCACGCTGTTGCTGGGACCGGAGGCCTGGCCCTCGGCATCCAGCGCGGTGACGAAATAGCGGTAGGCGGTGCCGGGCCGCAGGCCGCTGTCCAGATAGTTGAGCGCGCTGGTTTCGCCCGCCGGCTGGTCGTCGCGGTGCAGCTGGTAATGCGTCACCGCGTGCTCGCCGCCTTGCGAGGCTTCCCAACTCAGGCTGATGGCGGTGTCGCTGCGGCTGTCCACTTTGAGGTTTTGCGGCGCGCCGGGACGGCCGCCTTCGCCGCCGCCGTGGATCAGTTCGGCGTAGTCGCGGACAAAGCCCCAGTCATAGGGCCGGCCTTCGGCGTTATGCCCGGCGTCCCAGTTGACGGACCAGGTCATCAAGCCGCGGATGGGGTTGCCGTCGGCGGCCAAGCGGCTAAAGGCGCGGTAAACCGCGCCGGGGTCCGCCACGAAGCCGGTGGCGGCGGCGTCGTTGTTGGCCGGCAAGCCGATGGCGAACTTGTCCGCCGGTATGCGCAGGAAGCCGCGGGTGCCGTTGACCAGGCTATCCGTCAGGTAGTAAAGGAAATCTTCCTTTTGTTCCTGGTTGTCCTGGGACAGCCAGGCGTTCAGTTCGTCCACCCAGACGCCGTCGCCGCCCTGGTTGTAGTACTGCGGGGCGATGAAGTCGTAGTAACCGTCCAGCGCGGCAAGATACGGCGCGTATTTGTCGCCCACTTTCAGGTAGGGGAATTCCGGCGCCATGCTGATGATGAAATGCCGGCCCTGGGCGGCGTAATGGTCTTTGACCCGCTTGAGCGCCGCGGGGATCACCGCGCTGTTGTCGGCGGCGGCGATGGCGCTTTGCTCCAGGTCGATGTCCAGGCCGTCAAAGCCGTAGGTTTCCACCAGCCGGATGATTTCGTCGGCCAGCGCTTGCTCTTGCCCCGCATGCAGTTCGATGTGGGCGTCCGCGCCGCCCAGCGAGATCAACACCGCCCGCCCCTGGCGATTGAGTTCGCCCACTTGTTCACGGAAGGCTTGATCGCTCAGATTGTAAGGTTTGAAGGTGGGAATGCCGGCGCCCTTCATGAAGGCCACCGCCACAATGTTGTAGTCGGCCGGCGCTTCCGCCAACGGCAGGTCCGCGGATTGGCCGCCCTGATAGCCGTTGCCCGGCTCCGACGGCCAGTTGTGCCAGAAGCCCATCAAAAAGTTGCCTTCAATCTCCGGCATCAATGCGGCGTCGTCGCTCAGCGCGCGCTGTTCCGGCTTGGCGAATTGGTTCATCTGCCCTTCCTTTCATGGTGGCGACGGCGGCGGCCTAGGCCGCCGCGCGTTTCCAGAAGCGCCTTGATTAGCTGAAGTCGAAGTCGATCACTTGATAGAAGGCGTTGCCGGTGTCGGCCACTTCCCACACCGCCAGCACCACGTGGTAGCCCTGGCGTTCCGGCAGCCTGACATTGTGGATGGTGGGGTCCGGCGGCATCAGTTCGGCGCCGTGGGACCAATACGGCTGGGCGGTCAGTTCCACTTTGTAGAAGGGTTCGGATTCAAACTGGGCGCGACTCAGCGGCTGGTTGGGATTCCAGCCGGGCTTGGTGATGAAGTAGTTCCAGCGCCGGGTCAGATGGACGGCGTGGTAGCTCCAGTGGAATTCCTGCGTCTGGCCGGATTTGACCGGGTGCTTGTGCCAACGCTCGGCGCTCTGCTCGTCCAGCACCGCGGCGAAGGCCTGGCCGGCGCTGGCGATCTTGCCGTCCGCCGGCGGCGCCACATTGGCCACGTCGTCCGGCGCCAGCGGGTCGCGCAGGCCGCCCGCGATGGCGGGGAAGAATTTGCCGCCTTCCAGGCCGTTGACCTGCCAGCTTTGCAACGGGCACTGGGCGTTGACGCCGTCCACGCAAAGCTGGCCGCGCGATTCCGGCTTGAACACTTGGCCATGGCGCGACTGTTGGCCAGGTCTGGATTCGACATTGGTGTAGCTCATCAGGATACCCCCGGGTTGATGTCAGGACGGCGGCGGCCGGCGCGAGCCGAACTGCCTGCCGCCAACATCTTATTATCCCGATGGAATACGCAATGCTGTCCTTTCAGCTGGACACCAATCCCAATTCATGGTCTAGCGGCCTGGCCAGCCGCCACAGCGCCTGGTCCAGCTGCGCGCTGTCTCCACAGGGCGTTGGCAGCGCCGGCGCGGGTTCCGCCGCCGCCAGCTGCTGTTCGATGAAGGCATGGATGCGCGGGCGGCGCGGTCCGCGCATGGACTCGCCGCAGGCTATCTTCACCGCCAACAGGCGGTCGATCTCAACCGCCAGCTCGGCGTCGTCCACAACCCCGGCCGCCAGTTGGGCGAAGCGCGTCGGCGGCATGCCGCGCCCGGCGTCCAGCCAGCGCACGGCCAGCAAAGCCCTCAGCACGTACAGGTATTTTTTCAGACAGATACTGTCGCCCTGCAGGTGGGCGTTGAAGTTCTTGCGCGCCATCGCCAGGTAGTGCCAGCGGCACTTGAGGTCCGAGCGGAAGTCCGGCGCCAAGCCGCGCAGCAGGCGCAAGGCCTGCGGGTCCGCCCGGTACACCAGCGGCGATTGCAGCCATTCGCACAGCGTGGGGTTGGAGCCTTGCAGCAGGCGCAGCGCCTTGCGCAACTCCCAGCCGCTGATGTCCAGCTCATCGTTGATCGGCAGTTCGATCACGTCGCGCTGCGGCATCACGCGCAGATACCATTCCGGCTCGTGCACGTAGATGAAGCGCACGTCGTAATCGCTGTCCGGCGACGGAAAGCCCCAGGCGCGGCTGCCGGATTCGCAGGCGTAGAGCACCCGCACCCGGTGCCGCCGTTCCAGCGCGTCCAGTTCGCGCCGCACCCGCTCGCGCATCGCGTCTTCCAGCGGGTGTTGAAATAAAAATTCTCGCATTGTCTCTGTCTCCAGGCCGCCGCAGGGCCTCCAGCCCTGTCGGCGCCTTTCTTTAGAACCTGTTTACGATCTGCTGCGCGTCGGCAATACGGCGTTGAAAACGCCTTCGAAATGCTCATGTACCACGCGTACATTCCGCTTTCTCAGCCGTTTTCGCCTTGTCTCGCCTTAGCTCGCGAGATCGTAAACACGTTCTTAGCGCGGCTAACATGGTTCGTTTCACGCCTGAGGCAAATCGGCGCAACGCCGCATCAGGGGTTTGTTAGCCGCTACTAGAACCTATTTTCGATCCGCTCCGCGCAGAGAGACGCCACACGGCGAATGCCGCCGCGAAATGCTCATGCACCACTCGTACATTCCGCTTTTTCGCCCGTTTTCGCCCGTTTTCGCCCTGTTTCGCCCTTGCTCGCAAGACCGCAAACACGCTCTTTGAACCTGTTCAATGTCCGCCGCGCACCCGCCAAACGGCTAGCAAAGAGCGTTAAAAAACGCGCGCGCCGGACTGGGAACGGGCCTTCACCCTTTCACGCAGACCACCTGGCGCAAGGTATGCACCACTTCCACCAGGCTGGACTGCGCCGCCATTACCGCGTCGATGTCTTTGTAAGCCATCGGGATTTCGTCGATCACGTCGGCGTCCTTGCGGCATTCCACGTGGGCGGTGGCGCGCCGCTGGTCTTCCAGATCGAAACGGCGCTTGGCTTCGGTGCGGCTCATCGCGCGGCCGGCTCCGTGGCTGCAGGAACAGAAGGCCTCCTTATTGCCCAGGCCGCGCACGATGAAGCTCTTGGCGCCCATGGAGCCGGGGATGATGCCCAGCTGGCCCTTGTGGGCGGCCACCGCGCCCTTGCGCGTGACTAGCACGTCTCGGCCAAAGTGGGTCTCGCGCTGCACGTAGTTGTGGTGGCAGTTCACTGCTTCCACTTCGGCGTCGAAGGGCTTGGCGATCACGCCGCGCGCGGCGTCCACCACATGGCGCATCATCAGTTGACGGTTTTGACGCGCATAGTCCTGAGCCCAACCCACGGCTTCCACGTAGTCGTTGAAATGAGGGCTGCCTTCTTCGAAGTAGGCCAGTTCGCGGTGCGGCAAGTTGGCGATGTGCCGGCGCATATCCGCCTGGGCCAGTTCAATGAACAGGTTGCCGATGGCGTTTCCCACGCCGCGCGAACCGGAGTGCAGCATGAACCAGACCCGGTCCGCCTCGTCCAGGCACACTTCGACGAAGTGATTGCCGGTGCCCAGCGTGCCCAGGTGGAGGTGGTTATTGGTTTTCGCCAGCTTGGGATATTTGGCCGCGATGAGGTCGAAGCCCGGCAGCAGCCGCGCCCAGGCGGCGTCCACGCCGGCCGGCGGTCGCTGCCAGGCGCCCTTGTCCCGCCCGGAGCGGGGGGAACTGCGGCCGTGCGGCACGGCGGCTTCGATGGCGCCGCGCAAGCCGCCCAGTTGGTCCGGCAAATCCGCGGCGCTCAGCGTGGTACGCGCAGCCATCATTCCGCAGCCGATGTCCACGCCCACCGCCGCCGGAATGACGGCGCCCACGGTGGGGATCACGCTGCCGATGGTGGAGCCCTTGCCCAGATGCACGTCCGGCATCACCGCCAGGTGCCGGAAGATAAAAGGCAGCTGCGCGGTTTGCAGCAGTTGCTCGCGCGCGGCGTCCTCCACCGGGACGCCTTGCGTCCACATCTTGATTGGCGCGCCATTGGGCGCTTGCAGGGTTTGGTAGGGATTCACGGTCATATTCTTGTCTTTCTTTGTGCATATCTGTTTTTAGAGCCGCTAACAAAACCGCGCAGCCTACCTGAGCCAAGGCGCGCCGACGCAGAAAACGAAGTTTCTGCGAAGCTACAGTACAAGTCGGCGCGACTCAGGATCAGGGGTTTTGTTAGCGGGTCTTAGAGCCTGCTCACGATCTCGCGAGCAAGAGCGAGACAAGGCGAAAACGAGCGAAAAGCGGAATGTACACGTGGCACATGAAGCATTTTGAGCTTGTACTCACCGTGCAACGCTTCACGAAGCGCAGCAGATCGTGAACAGGTTCTTAGCGCGCTGCCGGCGCGCTTCGCCCCAAGGGCGGACAGGCTTGCGCCTCCGCACCCATTTCGCTTATTGCCAGAATCGTGCCAGCTTGAAGACAACTCGAAATAAAACCAACAAACCATTGATTAAACAATAACAAACCTTCCACGAGGCAACCAATCTCCGGATTTTGAAGAAACACAGCCAAGTCTTTTTTGATAAAATAATCTATTCAATTATCCAAATAGATAATATATGCGCGAGAGAGTGGTGATTGGTTTCCTGGGCACGGTGCTGGACCGGCGCGGCCACGGCGCCGAGCGCTGGAAAAAATGGCGGCCCTCGGTGGGCATTTGCGCCCAGCCCAACATGCCGCTGCGGCGGCTGGAGTTGCTGCACGACAACCATCATTCGCGGCTGGCGCAGCTGACGGCGCAGGACATCGCCGCTGTGTCGCCGGGCACCGAGGTTCGGCTGCATCCGGTCAATCTGCAAGACCCATGGGATTTCGAGGAGATGTACGCGGCGCTGCACGACTTCGCCGCGCGCTACGCTTTCGACACCGAACGCGAGGACTATCTGGTCCACATCACCACCGGCACCCACGTGGCGCAGATTTGCTGGTTTCTGCTCACCGAATCCCGCCACCTGCCGGCGCGGCTGCTGCAAAGCTCGCCGGCGCGCCAGGGCCAGCGCCTGGCCGGCGAGGTCAGCCTCATCGACCTGGATCTGTCGCGCTACGATCAGATCGCGCAACGTTTCCGCCAGGAGAGCGACGACACCGTGTCCTTTCTCAAGTCCGGCATCGCCACCCGCAACCCGCGCTTCAATCGCCTGATCGAGCAGATCGAGCGAGTGGCTGTGCGCTCCGACGCGCCCATCCTGCTCAGCGGCCCCACCGGCGCGGGCAAGAGCCAGCTGGCGCGCCGGCTCTACCAGCTGAAAAAGACGCGCCATCGACTGGACGGCCGCTTTGTCGAGGTCAATTGCGCCACCCTGCGCGGCGACAGCGCGATGTCGGCCTTGTTCGGCCATGTGAAGGGCGCCTTCACCGGCGCGCACGCGGAACGCTTCGGCCTGTTGCGCAGCGCGGATGGCGGCATGCTGTTTCTGGACGAGATAGGCGAACTGGGACTGGACGAACAGGCGATGCTGCTCAAGGCCATAGAGGAGAAACGCTTCTTCCCTTTTGGCGGCGATTGCGAGGTGCACAGCAATTTCCAGCTGATCTGCGGCACGGTGCGGGACTTGCGCCAATGGGTGCGGGCCGGCCGTTTCCGAGAGGATTTGTACGCGCGCATCAATCTATGGAGCTTCGACTTGCCCGGCCTGGCCGAACGCCGCGAGGACATCGAACCCAATCTGGAGTTCGAACTGGCGCGCCACGCCGAGCAGCACGGCCAGCGCGCCCGCTTCAACGCCGAGGCGCGCCGCGCCTACCTCGCCTTCGCCGCGTCTCCGCAAGCGCGCTGGCAAGGCAATTTCCGCGAGCTGTCCGCCTCGGTCACGCGGATGGCCACGCTGGCCGACGCCGGCCGCATTGACGAAGAAGGCGTCAACGAGGAAATCGCGCGGCTGCGCCACGGTTGGCAAGAGCAAGCGCCGGACGAAGCCTTGGCGGCGCTGGACCCGGAGCGTCTGACGCGGCTTGACCTGTTCGACCGCATGCAATTGGAAGGCGTGCTGCGCATCTGCCGCGACGCCGCCTCGCTATCCGAGGCCGGCCGCCGGCTGTTCGCCGCCTCGCGTCAGCTCAAAAGCCAGCCCAACGACGCGGACCGGCTGCGCAAATATCTGGCGCGCTTCGGCCTGGATTGGGAGCAGGTGCGCCGCCGCGATTTAGGCTGAACGGCCTATTGCCCGTCCGCCGCCGCCAGCGTAGCATTCATAAGGTGTAAAAAATATATACCTTAAAAGGCGACCACCATGCCGGACCCGCTCTCAACCGAACAGCAACAGGAAGTGGACTTGGCGCGCAACTTGCTGCGCCAGGTCATAGACCCGGAAATCGGCGTCAACATCATCGACCTTGGCCTGGTCTATCGCATCGACCCGCAAGCCGAACATTTGTTGATCGAGATGACCATGACCTCGCCCGCCTGCCCCATGGGCGAAATGATCATGGATGAAGTGGAATTCGCGCTCACCCACGGCCTGCCCCCGCAGCGCCGCATCCATGTCAACTTGGTTTGGGAGCCGGCCTGGTCGCCGGAAAGGATGAGCGAGGACAGCCGCCGCCATTTCGGCTGGCGGGCATGAGCGCCCGGCTGCCCTGGCTGGGCCTGGCCGCGCTGTCCCTGCTCTGCGGCGCGCTGGCCGGCCTGGCTCGCCTGGGCTGGGCAGTCCCCGCCGCGACCGCTGCGCTGGCCGGTTGGCACGGCGCGCTGATGATAGGCGCGTTCTTCGGCGGGGTAATCAGCCTGGAGCGGGCGGTGGCCTTGAACCGCCGGTGGGCCTTGCTTGCGCCGGCTGCCGCGGGACTGTCCGGCCTGAGCCTGATCGCCGGCCTGCCGCCGCTGACGGCGCAGTTGCTGCAGACGCTGGCCGCGGTTGTCTTGCTGGCCGGCGGCGTCCAGGTGCTGAGGCGTCAGGCCGCCGCTTTCACTCTGACCCTGGCCGCCGCCGCGCTGTGCTGGCTGATCGGCAGCCTGGCCTGGTTGCTGGGCGGCGATTTGCAGGCGGCCATCCCCTGGTGGCTGGCCTTCCTGATTCTGACCATTGCCGGCGAACGGCTGGAGCTGACCCGCTTGCTGCCGCTTGCGCCCTCGGCCCGGCGCGGCTTCGCGCTGGCGGCCCTGGCGCTGGGCGGCGGCGCGGCGCTATCCCTGTGGCGGCCGGACGCCGGTCTGCGGCTGTACGCGGCGGCCTTGTTGGCGCTGGCCGTCTGGTTGCTGCGACACGACATCGCCCGGCGCAACGCGCGCCAGCGGGGGCTGACCCGCTACATCGCCGTCGCCCTGCTCTGCGGCTACGGCTGGCTGGCAGTGGCCGGCGCCTTGGGCCTGGCCGGCGCGCTGCTGCCCGGCCATCCCTGGCGCGACGCGGCTTTGCACGCGGCGGGCCTGGGCTTTGTGTTTTCCATGGTGTTCGGCCACGCACCCATCATCATTCCCGCGCTGACGCGGCTGAAGCTGCCTTACCGCCCGCTGTTCTACGCGCCGCTGGCGGCCCTGCACCTGTCCTTGCTGCTGCGGCTGTACGGCATGCTGGGCGCTTTCGCCTGGCGGCGCGCGGCCGGCCTGCTCAATGCGCTGACCCTGCTGTTTTTCGTCGTCCTGCTGCTAAGCAGCTTGCGGCGCGGCCGCGCCCCGGCGGATAGACTCCGGAAAGAACCCACCTCATGAAGCGACACCCCGCCTTGCAGGAATTGTCCCGCGAACACCATCACGCCTTGAAAATGGCGCGCCAGGCCCGGCTGGCCGCCGAGTCCGGCGACCCGGAACGGCAAGCGCAATTGGCCGCCGCGCTGCGCGCCTGGAGCGCCGACGCGCTGGAACGGCATTTCGCGGAAGAAGAAACAGCGTTGTTGCCGCGGCTGGCGCAGACCGAGCACGCGGCGCTGGCCGCCCGCGCCCTGGACGAACACCGCCGGCTGCGCGAGCTGATCGCGGAATTGGCCACGCCGCAAGCAGCCGCGCTGGCGCGCTTCGCCCAGTTGATGGAAGCTCACGTGCGCTTTGAGGAGCGCGAGCTGTTCGAACGTTTTCAGGCTTGTCTGCCTGCGGCCGACGGCGCGGCGCTCAGCCCCTAGGCAAATCCAGCGCCATCTGCCGGCGCAGCCACTCCAGCACCGCCCGCCGACGCGCGTCGCCGTCGAACGGCCTCGACGACAACAGCACATAGCCGGAGCCGTCCTCGCAAAAGCCGGCCGGCGCCGTCAACTGGCCCAGCCTCAGCGCGTCCGCCGCCATATAGAGCGAGGCGATGGCCAGGCCCATTCCCGCTTCGGCCGCCTGCAAGCTGAGGTAAAAATGTTCGAAACGCCCAGCCTCTCCCGCAGCCTCCACGCCCTGCGCCGCCAACCAGCGGCTCCAGGCCGCCGGCCGGCTGTCCGCGTGCAGCAGGGGCAAGGCGCGCCAATCTCCGCCCGCGACCAGCAGCCGCGCCGGCGCGCACACCGGCCCCATCCGCTCCCGCGCTACTTCGGCCACGTGATCGCCCAGGCCCCAGCCGCTGTCGTCTCGACGCAGCGCCAGGTCGATTCTCTGTGAGGAAAAATCGACTTTCCCGCCGGCGGCGGACAGCAGCAACTCGATGTCGGGATGTTCGGCCTGGAAAGCCGGCAGCCGCGGAATCAACCAGCGCATCGCAATGGTGGGTTCGCAGGACAGCCGCAGCGGCGCGTCCGCTTGCCGCTGCGCGCGGGCCGCGCCCTGCTCCAGCACGCGCAAGGCCTCGGCGCAGCTTTGGCGGAAGCTCTCGCCGGCCGCGGTCAGAAACACCGCCCGGTTGCGCCGTTCGAACAGGGCCACGCCCAGCCCCTCCTCCAATTGCTTGACCTGGCGGCTGACCGCGCCGTGGGTCACGCACAGTTCCGCGGCCGCCTTGACGAAGCTGCCGTGGCGAGCGGCGGCTTCAAAGGCGCGGACGGCGGTCAAGGCCGGAATGCGATAGCTCATCTGTGACTTTTCCTCACTCAATGCAAGGACAATAAATCGATTTTCCCCGCGCGCCAAGCCCGCGACAATCGCGGCGTCTTCTTCTGAAAGCCTTATCGCGATGAACGAACTCCTGACCGTAGCCCTGCTTACCCTGCTCGCCGTGATCAGCCCCGGCGCCGACTTCGCTGTCATCACCCGCAACAGCCTGCAATACGGGCGCGGCCACGGTCTGCTGGGCGCCTTCGGCATCGCGCTGGGCGTGCAATTCCATGTGCTGTGCGCGCTGCTGGGCGTCAGCCTGCTGCTCAGCCGCACGCCCTGGCTGCTGGCCGGATTCAAGCTGCTGGGCGCCGCCTACTTGCTCTACATCGGCTACCGCACCTTCGTCCAGCCGCCGCTGGCCGCCGGCCCCGCGGAGAGGGACCGCCGGCAAAGCGCCTGGGCCGCGCTGCGCGCCGGCCTGCTGTGCAATGCGCTGAATCCCAAGACTTCGCTGTTCGTGCTCAGCCTGTTCAGTCAGGCGGTGAACGCGGACACGCCGCTGTCGCTGCGCGCGGGCTACGGGCTATTCATCTCCGCCGCGCATCTGGCCTGGTTCGCGCTGGTGGCCTTGCTGTTTACTCAGCCGCGGCTGCACGCCGGCATGCTGCGCCGCCAGCACGGCTTAAACCGGATCATAGGCTGCGCCTTGATCGGCCTGGGCACCGCGCTGGCCCTGCGCTGAAACCGCCCATTTGTCATCAAGCAGGTCCTTTTGTCTGGCAAACTGCCATGCTGTGCACCATCACGCATAACGGACAAAAAATGGTCATACCGGGGACACTCATCCGCCCGCTGCTGGCGGCGCTTGGCGCATGCTGGGCGCTATCGGCCGCGGCGGCCGACATCAACGCCTATACCGAGGATCTGCCGCCGCTCAGCCATGTGGAAAACGACCGGGTCAAGGGCTATGCCGCCGAGGCCTTGCGCCTGGTCGCGGCGGAGGCCGGGCTCAGCCTGGAAATTGAAGTTCAGCCCTGGCTGCGCGCATACGCCACGGTGCGGAAAACGCCGGACGCGCTGTTGTTCGCCATAGTGCGCACACCGGAGCGGGAAACGCAGTTCCAATGGGTGGGGCCGATAGGCCCTCGCCGCGTCTTCCTGTATCGGCTGTCCGCCCGCCGCGACATCCGCCTGGGCAACGCGGCCGACGCGCGGCGCTATCGGGTGGGCGCGCTGGCCGGCTCCGCCGCCTTCAGCCGGCTGGCGGCGCTGGACCCGCGGCGCGAAGGGCTGGACGCCGGCCAGGACGACGCGGCCAATCTGAACAAGCTACTGCTGGACCGCGTCGATCTGGTGGCGATGCTGGACTGGGCGATGCGCTGGCATCTGGACAAGCTGAAACTGCCGCCGCGCACGGCCGCGCCGGCTTATTTGCTGGACGGCGGAGGGCAATACTGGTTCGCACTCAATCCGGACACGCCGCCCCAGCGCGTCTTCCGTTTGCAGAAGGCCTTGAACCGCGTCGCCGCGGACGGCCGGCTGCGGCTGCTGCGCCGGCGCTATCTGGGCGATTAAGAGCCGCTGACAAAACCTCGCAGAGAACCTGAGCCAAGGCGCGTCGACGCAGAAAACAAAGTTTCTGCGAAGCTACAGTACAAGTCGTACGCCAAGGAGGCGCAACGCAGGATCAGGGGCTTTTGTTAGCTGGTCTAAGAACCTGTTTACGATCTTGCGAGCTAAGGCGAGACAAGGCGAAAACAAGCGAAAAAGCGGAGTGTACATACGGTACATGAGCATTTTGAGTTTGTTTTTAACGCGGTATCGCCGACGCGCAGCAGATCGTAAACAGGTTCTAAGCCGGGTCGAAGCCCGGCGGCGCAAGCTTATCGCGCAGCAGGCGGATTTCGTCGCGGTGCAGCGCGGCCAGCACCTGCGCCTGGTTGCGGCCGGCCTCGGTCAGATGGATTTCCACCTGCCGCCGGTCGTCGCGGCCGGGCCGTCGCCGCACCAGGCCCAGCTCCTCGCAGCGGCTGGCCAAGGCCACCACGCCGTGGTGATGGGATTGCAGACGTTCCGCCAGTTCGCCCACCGTGGCCCAGTCGCGGCCCGGATAGCCTTGCACATGCAAGAGCAGTTGGTATTGCAGCGGGGTCAGGCCGTGGCCGCGGCAGGCGTCTTCGCTGAAACGCAGAAACACGCGTAGTTGATGGCGGAATTCGGACAGGCGTTCAAAATCCGCCTTGCTCAGGACGGGGGAGTCTGAAAAGGGATTCATGCTTGAATTTATATCACATCATGATACATATTGAGAGTATGTAACCGCCCGCCATGCCAGACCGTCCTCAAGGAGCTTTGCCATGAAACTAAGCCATTATCCGAAGATGCTGTTTTCCAGCCACGGCGGCTGGGACGCGTTGCGCGGGAGGCCGCCGTCGCCGCGCAGCTTGATGCTGAAGCTGGTGCTGCCGTTCTCGCTGCTGCCCGCCTTGATGATCTGCTACGCCGGGCTGGCCCACGGCCAGCTCTACGCGCCCGCAGCCGGCCTGGACCGCTGGCTGGCCGCCGCTGCCTTGTTTTTCATCGCGGAGCTGGCCACCGTGCCGCTAATGGCCTGGACGCTGCAAACCCTGGCCTCCAGCCACAAACTGGCCGCGGGTTTCGATCAGTGCTTCCTGTTGGCGGCCGGCGCGGCGGTGCCGCTGTGGCTGTCCAGCCTGGCCTTGCTGGCGCCGGATCTCGCCTTCAATCTGCTGGGCGCGCTACTGGGCCTGGCCGCGGCCTTCGCCCTGCTCTACCACGGGCTGCCGGCCATATTGGGACTGGAAGAGGAAGTAGAGTCCCAGCACTTCGCCTATAGCGCGCTGTGCGCCGGCGCGGCCGCCTGGGCTTTGTTGCTGGCCTTGGTGCTGCTGCCTTTGTTCGGCGGCTGGTGATTCAAGCGGGCGGCGGCAACCGCGTCACGGTTTCGATGCGGGCGATGCCGCCCTCGCCGCAATGATGGACCACCGCCACCTTGGCGGCCTGGCCCTCGCGCAGTTCGTCCGGCGGCAAACCCAAATCTTCCGCCAATTTCTCCAAAGTGACGTTGGGGATCGGGCTGCGTTTCTGCTTGCCGGTGAAGCGCCAGTAATTGATGCGCGACCAAAGTAGCAGACATAAGCCGATCAGCGCGATCTCAAAGCCGTAGTCGAGCAGCTTGCCCAGGTGTTCCGGCGCATCCTCCGCGCGGAGCGCCGCAGGCAACACGTCCCGGCCCCAGATCAGGTAGCCGACATAGGCCAAGGCCGGCAGCCACAGATAGAACCACGCCAGCCAGCACACCAGAGTCATCAACCAGGACAGCAGCCGCTGCAAGGCGCTCATATTGTGCGAGGCCTGGATGATCAGGCCGTCTCCCAGCCGGCTCATGCCCTCACTCCCCGGTCCGGGCTGACCCAGCGCGCGCGCTTGCCCTTTTTGCGGAACACGGCCTGCGGGAAAGCCACGATCGTTGTGCAGACGTTCAGCAGCCAGTAAACCAGCGGATACCAGACCATCCAGTAGTAGTTCTTGCCCAGCTTGGCGTCGTACTGGCTGTCCATCATCTTGCTGATCATGAACTGCAGCATGCAGGTGCCGCCCAGCACCATGCCGTGCCAGCGCGGGATCAGCGGCGTGCCCACCTGGGGCAGCCAGTCGCCCAACACCAGGCTCAGCAACCAATACACGATGATGCCGGCCATGGTGTAGGACCAGACCACGCTGAGGAAGTATTCGGAGTACACCGGCCACATGTGGCGATGCCGCCAGGTGCGCAGCACCCAGGCGTTGCGCATCAGCGCCTGGGTGCCGCCCTTGGCCCAGCGCAGCCGCTGCTTCCACAAGCCGCGCAGGGTTTCCGGCATCAAGATCCATACCAGCGCGCGCGGTTCGAAGCGCACGTTCCAGTGCTTGAGCTGGAGTTTCCAGCTGATGTCGATATCCTCGGTCAGCATGTCCTCGCTCCAGTAACCCGCCTGGTAAACCGCGGTCTTGCGGAAGGCGGTGATCACGCCGGACACGGTGAACAATCTGCCGTAAGTGCGCTGCGCGCGCTTGATCAGGCCGATGATGGCGGTGAATTCCCCCACTTGCAGCCGCCCCAACAAGGTGGTGCGGTTGCGGATGCGGGGGTTGCCGGTGACCGCGCCCACGCGCGGCGAGGTCAGGAAATGGCGCATCAGCCATTTGCCCGCGTACGGGTCCAGCAGCGCGTCGCCATCTATGCATAGCAGGTATTCATGACGCGCAAGCGCCAGCGCGGTGTTGAGCCCCACCGCCTTGCCCTGGTTGGTGGCCTGGTGCACCACGCGCAGCCGCGGATGCGCGGCGGCCAGTTCGTCCAGGATGGCGCCGGTGGCGTCCCGGCTGCCGTCGTTGACCGCGATCACTTCGAAGTCCGGATAGTCCAGCGCCAGCGCGTAGGCCAAAGTCTCGCGCACGTTGTCTTCCTCGTTGTAGCAAGGCACCACCACGCTCAGAGGCGGATAATCCAGCACTGGCGGCTGGTTCAGCGGCGGATCTTTTCTTTCGTAGTGGAGGTAGTAATGCACCGCCCCCACCATCCACAAATACGCCATGAACAACGGATAAAAAAAGGCATATGCCAGCAGCAATATCAATGCCAGGTCCACAACACGTCTCCTCGCCCCTTGATGCGATGAATCATCAATCGTCTAACGGTCCCGCCGCCCCATGAGCAGGGCCCGGCTCCGGCCGCGGCGCGCCTTGTCGCAGGCGCTTGACCACCGCCGTCGGCCTTCATTCTTCCGGATGCGCCGTCAGCGAAAACACCCGCTTGAACGCCTTCAGCCTGGGTTGGTCATGGAACAAATCATCCGGGTAGTAGGCGATATGCCGCGCGCCCAGTGTGTTGAGCTCGCGTACCGTGGCCGCCAGTTCCGCGGTGGGAATCGGCTTGCGGCTGCGCCAATCGACCGCCTGCAGTTCGAACACGGTTTTTTCCAAGGCACCCGGCTTGGCCGCCACCTTGTCGAACAGCCGGCGCATCCAGGCCTTGGGGTCGGCCGCGTTTTCCATATACGGCATCGCCATCACCGCCACCCGATCGTAACGGTTCAACGCGCTGTCGAAGGACTGGGCGAACCAGGTTTCCGAATCCGGGTTGAGCACCACCTCGGCGTAGAGATTGCGCGCGGTGCGCAAGTCCGGCTGGTATTGGCGCACCACGGCCGCTAGTTCCATGCTGAAGTCGTCCAGCAAGGCGGTTTTGGCGCGGGTCCAGCGCGCCATTTGCTCTGGATCGGCGCGCACTTCGGCCACGTCGGCGGCCAAGCCCTGCCCTTGCCGCGCTTGACGCGCCGCCTGGCCGGCATCTTCGAAATCGGACAGGGTGGCGTCGTCGTGGAACAACAAGCCGCCGAAGCGGGAGCTGCGCGCCAGGTCTTCGTAAATTTCGCGGATCAGCTGGCGCACCGGCGGGGAATACGGGGTTAACCGCGCATAGCCCTGCACCTTGGCCTGAGCGCCTCCGGTCTGCTCCGCCAGCACCCGTTCGCCTGCCAGCGGATGGCCTGCCGGCAGGGCAAAGCCCAAAAGCGGCATCCAGGCGTAGACCCTGACGTTGGCCCGGGTCTGCAATTGCCAGGCGGCGCGGTTGAAGAGGTCCGCGCGCATCGGCAGATGGCGGTTGGGGAAATACAGCGCCTGCGCCACGCCGTCGCCGTCGGGATCGGCAAAGGCCTGAAGGTAGACGGTGCTCACGCCCATGGCCTTGACCCGGTCCAGCAGCCGGCCCAGGTTTTCGTCCTGACGTTTGGGGTCGGGGTCGTAGATGTAATCCAGATCCACGTGCATGATGCGGCTGGGTTCGGGCCGGACGCCGTCCGGCCAGCCGTTCAGCTGCTTGAATTGGTAAGCCAGATCGGCCAGGTCCATATTGGCGTCCAGCAGCACCCGGCGGAGCGAGGACAGCGGGGTGGCGCGGTCGTTGATGCCCGCGCCCAGCCCCATGGTCACCGGCATGCCCTCCTTCGCCGCCACCTTCGCCGCCTGCGGCGAATAGCTGCCGTAAGGCCACACCATCGCTCTGGGCGCCGCGCCCAGCCGCGCCTTGAGCAGCGCGCTGTTGCGGCGCAAATCGTCGCGGATGCGCGCCAGATAAGCCGATTCGCTTTCGTAGCCGCCGGCGCGGTAGGCGCGGGCGGTCAGGGCCGGCTCAAGATTGCCCTGGGGATTGGCCAGCACGCCCAGATGAGAGGCATAGCTATGGCTGGCCACTTCCACCAGGCCGCTGGCCCGCATTTCGCGGATTTGCTCCCAGCTCAGGAATTTGCTCCGCCCCGCCACGCCGTCGCCGTAGCTGACCTGGCTGCCCTCGGGCGCTTCCAGCCAACTGCCCACCAGCGCAATCACGGCCGGCGCCTGGAACAGCTTCAGCACCGGATAGACATTGGTGTACACGCTGCGGTAACCGTCGTCGAAAGTCAGCAGCACCGCCTTGTCCGGCAAGGGCTTGCCGCCGGCGCGATCGTCCAGCACCTGCTGCAAGCTGACAAAGCTGTAGCCCTGGCCCCGCATCCATTCCATCTGTTTCACCAGCGCGCGGGCGTCCACCGCGAACGGGTCCGACGCGCCGCTGTCGGTCTTGTCCACCTCGTGGTAGCACAGGATCACCAGCCGACCGGCCGCCGCTTGCGCCCAGCCACTCCACAACAGGCAGGCCGTCATCAGGGCCGCCAGCCATTGTTTCATTTTCATCAGAAGCGCCAATCCAGATTGAGATACACCTTGTTGCCGGTTTCCGCCTTGCCGTCATAGGGATGGCGCACCCGGGTGAAGCCGTAGCGCAGGCTGCCGCGGCTGCCCCAGCGCCACTCTTGTTCCAGCAGCAGACCCCACACGCCGCCGGCGCCGAAGTCACGCTGGGTGTAACTCCCCAGCGTCAAGCCCAGGCGCTGATGCCAGGTGGTTTCGTACTCGCCCCACAGCTTCCATTCCTGCATCGCCGTCACCGAGGCCTCGCCGTCGGCGCGCGGGTTGAAGTAGCGGGCGGACGGCACCGCGTCGTTGGCGCTGGCCGCCAGCGTCAGAATGGTGTTGAGCTTGTAGCGCGGGCCGCTGACCCAGCGCTGGTCCCAGTTGGCAGACACCGCGCGGCGCAGATTGCCGTCGGACAAGGACAGAGCCTCGGCTTGCAAGGCGTAGCTGCGATAGTCGTCGGCGCGGTATTGCAGGCTCAGTTGGGTCCGGTTGCCGCGCACATCGTCCAGGCGGCCTTTCAACGGCGCTTCAGCGCTGTTCAGCTCAAAGCGAGCACCCAGTGTCCAATAGTCGTCCGGCGTCCAGTCGTAGCCGGCGAAAGCGCCGCCGCGACGCCCGCCGTCTATCTGACCGGTAAGGCCGAATTCGCCGCGCCCTTGTTCGCCGCGCCATTCCGCGCCCATTCCCAGCGCCTCGTAACGTGCCGAGGCCGTCTCGTTCACATAGCTGGCGCGTTGCAACTGGTGCAGACCAAACAAGCGCCAGTGGCCGAACGGCGAGGAATACAGCCGCGCCGAGCTTTCCCAGGCGTTTTGTTCGCCCGCGCCCTGGCCGCCGCTCAAATCCTTCTTCCCCTCCAGCACCAGCTCCGGCCGCCGTTCCAGCCGGGCGCGTTCCCTCAGCTGGCGCACGCCGGCATTGTCCACATCCAGCTCGCTCAGCCTCAGCAGCTGGCGGTCCGCCTCGTCCAGCTCCTGCAAGTCCAGCGCGGCGCCGGCCAAGCCGGTTGCCGCCGCTTCCGGCTGGTCCGGCTCGTCCACGCTCAGCCGAGTGAATACGCCTCGCGCCAGCCGCGGCCAGCCGCGCATCAGTGCCAGGCTGCCCTGGTTCTGTCGCAATTCGGGATTAAATGACGCTTCGTCCAGCAAAGCCTCCATCTTCTTCCAGCCCCCGCGGGTGTCCTCTTGGTAGGCGGTCACCATCGCGTCCAGCAAGGCCACGCGCTGGAACGCCGGATTGAACACGCGCCGGCCGCTGGCGCGGTCGGTTTTCAGCCGGGGAGCGGTGGCTTGCAACGCGGCCAGCTCCCGGCGGCAGGCGGCGTGCTGGCCGGACTCCAGCAGGGCGTAAACCAGGCCGATGCGCCAATCCAGCGCCTCGTCCGCCTGCGGCGCGTCGCGCAACGCCGAGCGGTACAGCTCCTCTGCGCGCAGCGGCTGGCGCTGGTTGAGGTAAGCGTCGGCCAAGGCCGCGCGGGCATACGGCGACCACGCCTGGCCGGCCTGCCGCCGGTCCAGAGCGATGGCCTGCGCCGACAAGCCGCGCTGCTGCAACATTTGCACGCGGTCGTCCGCGGCCAGCGCGGCGAACGGCGGCCGCGCGGCTTCAGGCCGCGCCGCGATGTCCTGATTAAGCTTCAGCGCCGCGTCGGTTTGCGCGTGCCGGCCAGGTCCGCTGTCCTGGCTTTCCTGAATGCGTCCCCAACGACTCAAAGTCGCCGCGCGGTCGAAATCAACCTGCAAGGCCAGCCGGGGATCCGCGATGGACGCTTGACCTGCCTGCCACGGCGCCCCCAAGCGGAGCAAGCAGCCCAGATAACTACGCTCCAGCTCCGGGTCTCCGGGAAAGCGCGCCCGCGCGCGGATCAGATAGTCCAGCGCCCGGGTCAGGTCCCCGCTTTGCAGCAAGACGTATGCACGCGCTCGGGTCAACTCCAGTTCGTCTGCCGACGAGCCGGCCGGCGCGGCGTCCAGAGTGGCCAGCGCCGCCGCGCCGTGTCCGGCCTCGGATTGGGCCATCGCCAGCCCGGCACGGTAGCCCGCCGCCGGCTGACGCGCCAACAACAAACGGTACAACCGTTCGGCCTCCGCCGCGTCGCGCTGGTCGCGCGCAACGCGCGCCAGCAGCGTCAGCGCGTCCGCCGACATGTCGGCTTCGTGACCCGGCAGCAGCCGCAAGGCCTCCGCGCCGCGCCCGCTCCAGCACAACAGGGTCAAATAATCGTCCAGCAAGGGCGCGGCCAACGGTCCTCGCGCGCGCTCCCGCTCCAGCATCGCCAGCGCCGGCGCAGTCTGCCCTGCCCTAGCCTGGACAATGGCCGCCGCGTACTCCGGCTGTTTCCAGACCGGCGTTTCCGCGCCCGCCGCGGCGCCGGCCAACAACAAACCAGCGGTCAGGCTGGTGAATAGATTTCGCGTCATGCTTGACCCGTCATGGTCTCTATCAACATCGAGTTATAAGTTATTAAACCAATACTAAATTTCACCTAATTAGATAGCAAGCTTTTTTTCTATTTAAATCTATGATTTAAAATTATCCACATGAAAACCGACCCCACTCGCATGAGGCCAATATAGCCGCTGGCGCGCAGCTTGCTGGTTCGACTGACGATTCCATTCTTCCCAATAAAATATGCTTGACGTATAGTACGCATAACGTACTATATAACGACAGGCGGCCGCCTTACCTCATCCACTCAAGGAATCAAACTATGCCTATCGAAGTATTGGAATTGCACCATCATGGCTTGCGCATGCCGCTGAACCTGGTTGAGGCCATGGGCGCGTTTTATCGCGACGTGCTGGGCCTGGACGCCGACGGCGGCCGCTGGCACATCCCCGGGGTACCCGGATTTTTCCTGGACCTGGGCAACGACTGCCAGATTCATCTATTGGGCAACGACGGCGTGTCTCCGTATGCGCAGGGCGCGGATCAGGATCCGGTGGACAATCACGTAGCGCTGGCGGTGAGGAACATCGCCCAAGCGGAGGCGGAATTGCTGCGGCAAGGCATCGTCCACTGGAAACAGGCCAATATCGCCGCGCCGGAACTGACGCAATTGTTCCTGCGCGACCCGGCCGGCCACTTGATAGAGCTGCATCAGATCGGCCACTGCCGCTGCAAAGCCAGCGACCGCGCCCGCGCCGACGCGCTGGCGGCGGCGGGCGCGCAGCCCAGCGCGCCGCGCTGAAAAGACGGGTTCAGTCCGCTTTCAATCTACTCCACACCTTGGCTAGCAAGGACCAAAGCGCCGCGCATTCGCTCTCGTCCAGCGCCTCGGTCAGGCGCTGGCAAGCGCGCCAGAAGCCCGGCAGCGCTTGCCGCAGCAGTTCCCGGCCGGCATCGGTCAAGCTCAAATCCAGGCTGCGGCGGTCTTCGTCGCGCAGTTGCCTTTGCAGCAGACCGCGCCGTTCCAGCCAATCCAGCTGGCCGGTAACGGTGGAGCGGGTCACGCCCAGATAGTCGGCTATCGCCGACGGGGTGAGCGGCCCGTTCCGCCACCATCCCCGCTCTTGCAGCGAAAACAGCATCAACACGTTCAGCTTGCTTTCAGTCACATCCAAAGCCTGCAGATCCGCGTTCACCGCGTCCAGCACGTCGTCGCTCAACCACAGCAGCAGCAGGCCGAGCTTGGCGTGGGTCTGGCTCACCTCCTCGCCGGCGCTATGCGCCAGCAATTGCAAATGTGGGGCGATGGCCGGCTCCAGCGCGCGCACGGCGGCGGAGGCATCGGACGGAGGAAAGGAGGTGGCGGCGTCGGCGGGCATGGCTTCAAGACATAGAGGAGGAATCAAACCCGCGGCAGGCTTCGCCTACCGCGGAAACGAGGGCAGCGCGCGGCGCTCCCGCGGCTATCATAGTGGCGGGCACGGCGCGAAGCAAACGCCCGTAGGATCCAGGCTCGCCAGATCGTAAACGCGTTCTCAGGGCGCCGGCCGCCAGGCGGACTTGCTGGCCGCTTTCTTGAATATCTCGCGGTTGCGGTCCGTGGCCGGCGGTTCGGAATCGCCGAAGATGGCGCGCATCCAGTGGCCGTCGGTGGGATTGGGCATCAGGATGAATTTGCGGCCGAACAGCTCGCGGTCTTCCTCCATCAGCCGCGCCCGCTCGTCCACATTCTTCACATAGTATTTGCGTTGGAAATCGTTGAGGTTGTCTCCCAGCAGAAGCACCACCTCGTACTGGGCGGCAATCTCCTTCTGCCTCGGCTCCTTGTTGGAGCTGTCCCGCAGAATGGTCACGTGTTTTTCGTCGACGTAGGGGAAGCCGACGGCGCGCAAATTGCCCAGCGCGTACTCATAGGTTTTGTCGCCCTGGTCACGGCTGCTGACGTAGAACACTTCCACGCCCTGCGACTTGGCGTAATTGAAGAAGTCCAGCGCGCCGGGTGTGGCGGTGAGCTTGTTTTCCGGAATCCATTTGTCCCAGATCGCGTCGTCGAAGAAATCCCGGTCCTTCTGGATCAGATAGCCCCAGTAATTGACGGCGTTGAGCACGGTGTCGTCGATGTCGGTGATCACGGCCAGCGGTTTGTCGCCGGGCTTGCGCGCCGCCAGCGCCTGATCCAGCCGCATCCGCGCCAGATTGAAAGCCTGGTGGTAGAGCGCGCGGTATTCCGCCGCGGTCTGCTTCCAGGCCGCCGCGGCGATCAACAGATTGTTGCCGCCGTTGCCGGACGGGCCGTTGCGGTTGTCGGCCTCGGCTGCCTGCGCGCCGTATCCTACGCTGAGCGCGCACAGCGCGGCGATGGCGGCGCGGCTGAGTTTGTTCATGGGAATCTCCTTTGTCGTTTGCTCTTGTCCAGGTCCCGGACACCACGGAACCTGGACAATCTACCTTGAGACGACCTAGCTTTAAACCTGTTTATGATCTCGCGAGCTAGAGCGAGACTTTGCACGGGTTTTTAGCGTAAACCCGGCACCTTAATGAGAATTGATTCTTATTATCAATATTTGCCATACCAAAAGCATGCCCTGTCCGCCTGATTTGCCGCCAACGCCTCGCCTCCCCCGAGGATTGAAAAATTTCTTGAAACTAGACGACCGGTCTAGTAGACTTCAGCCCATGTCACGTCCCAACCAGTTTTCAGACACTCGCGAACACCTGCTGGCCACCGGCGAAGCCATCATTCTAGGCAAGAGCTTCTCCGCCGTGGGCCTGGCGGAAATCCTCGGCGCGGCCGGCGTGCCCAAGGGTTCGTTCTACCATTACTTCCGCAGCAAGGAAGGCTATGGCGTGGAACTGCTGCGCCGTTATTTTGAGAAATACGACGGCAGACTGGTTAGCTTTCTGTCCAAGGACGCCGGCAGCGCCCGCGATTGCCTGTTGCATTATTTCGACGGCTGGCTGGAAACCCATCGCTGCGACGAGCCGCAACGCTGTTGCCTGGCGGTGAAGCTGGCGGCCGAAGTGTCCGACCTGTCCGAGCCGATGCGCGAAGCGCTGGCCGAAGGCATGAGCTTTGTAGTGCGCAATTTGGCCGCTTGCATCCGCCGCGGCCAACAGGAAGGATCGCTGGACGCGGACCTGCTGCCGGACGAAACCGCCAGCGCGCTGTACAGCTTGTGGGTGGGCAGCGCGCTGCTATTCAAGACCCAACACTCGCGCGCCCCGCTGCTGGCGGCGATGACGCACACGCAACAAATTCTGCGCGCTCCGTAAACAACACGAAGCCGCTCGCACACTCCCCGCTCCCCGGAGCGGGTTATTTTGAAATTACAACTAGACGACTGGTCTACTTTAAGGAGCCTAAAGCATGAACCCGACACTGGAACTGATGCAAGAGCACCGCAGCGTGCGCAGCTACCAGGACAAGCCCATTCCCGCCGAGGTGCTGGATGCAGTGCTGGACGCCGCCTGGAAAGGCCCCACCTCCATCAACGGCCAGCAAGTGACGCTGGTGGTGGTTCAGGATGCGGAACGCCGCCGGAAAATCGCCGAGATCGCCGGCGGTCAGCCGTGGATCGCCCAAGCGCCGGTCTTCGTCGCCATCGTGCCGGATTTCTACAAGACTCGTATCGGCGTGGAAAAAGCCGGTTCCGAGCAAGTGATACACAACAGCGTGGAAGCCTTCGCCGTCGGCGCGGTGGACGCCGGCATCGCGCTGGGCAACCTCATGACCGCGGCCCGCTCCGCCGGCCTCAGCGTGGTGCCCATCGGCGGCATCCGCCGCGATCCGCAGGCCATGGTGGAGCTGCTGGAACTGCCGGAACTGACCTTCCCGCTGGTGGGTGTGGTACTGGGCTACGCCGATCAGGACAGCGCGATCAAACCGCGGCTGCCGCGCGCCAGCTTCGTGCATCGTGAACGCTACCAAGCGGCGGAACTGCCTGCAATGATCGCGCAGTACGACGCCGCCATCATGGATTACTGGAAGAGCATTCAGCGCGCAGACGGCCAGCCCTGGTCCGCCAACACCGCGCAGTACTACCGCAACGTGTATTTCCCGCAGGTCGCGCCGGTGGCGCGCAAACAGGGTTTCGGCTTCGATCAGTGATCGCGCCCATCCCACTTTCTCCCGCTTAGAGCCAAGGAAACCGCAATGCAAGCCGACAAACTGTTCACCCCGCTGCGCGTAGGCGCCGTGACCCTGAAAAACCGAGTGGCGATGGCGCCGCTGACCCGGCTGCGCAACACCGAGCCGGGCGACGTGCCCACCGCGCTGGCGGAAACCTATTACGCCCAACGCGCCGGCGCCGGCCTGATCGTGGCCGAAGGCACCCACATCTCCCCCACCGCCAAGGGCTACGCCGGCGCGCCGGGCATCTACAGTGAAGCGCAAGTGACGGCCTGGACCAAGGTCAACGCCGCGGTGCACGCCAAGGGCGGGCTGACGGCGCTGCAGCTGTGGCACACCGGCCGTATCTCCCATCGCTCGCTGCAACCGGACGGCGAAGCGCCGGTGGCGCCGTCGGCTATCCAAGCCGACAGCCGCACCAATATCCGCGCCGCCGACGGCAGCCTGGTGCGCGAGCAGTGCGATACCCCGCGCGCGCTGGAAGTCTCCGAGCTGGCCGACATCCTGGAAGACTACCGCCGCGCCACCGACAACGCGCGCCGCGCCGGTTTCGACCTGGTGGAGATCCACGGCGCCCACGGCTATCTGCTGGACCAGTTCCTGTCGCCCCAGGCCAATGTCCGCACCGACGAATACGGCGGCAGTGTGGAGAACCGCGCGCGCTTCCTGCTGGAGGTGGTGGACGCGGTGGTGTCGGAATGGGACGCCGATCACGTGGGCATCCGCATCTCGCCGCTGGGCATCTTCAACGGCATCAGCAACACCGACCAACTGGACATGGCGCTCTACCTGGCCGAAGAGCTGGCCAAGCGCAAATTGGCCTTCCTGCACATTTCCGAGCCGGACTGGGCCGGCGGCCCGGTGCTGGACGAAGGCTTCCGCCAGGCGCTGCGCCAGCGTTACCCGGGGGTGATCATAGGCGCCGGCGCCTATACCGCCGAGAAGGCCGAAACCCTGATCCGCAAAGGTTATATCGACGCCGCCGCCTTCGGCCGCAGCTATATCGCCAATCCGGACCTGGCCGAGCGCCTGCAAAGCGGCGCGCCGCTGAACCCGCCGGATCCGGCCACCTTCTACGGCGGCGACGCGCGCGGTTACACCGACTACCCGTCCATGAATAGCTAAGCCGCCGCTCACCGCCAAACATGCGGCGCGTCTCCCCTCCCGTGGGAACGCGCCGTTTTTTCATTGCCTCCCCCATCCAGGCTTGCCGGCCGGCTATTTTCCGCCCTCAGCCGATACCGGCCGCGTAAGCAAGCATTGACGGGCTTTTAACGCCAGGCATGCGCCTTGACCGGGCAGCGGGCAACTGTGCACAATCGCTGCCGTGCCGTTCCTCGCGGCACCGGACTTGGCCGTCCGGCGAACTACACTGCGAACAAGCGCTTGAGTCTTGCGTTTGGATCGCTGCACTCGTGCGCGCTCACAATGGCGGGCCGGGTGGGGACACCTTAGCGGGTGTGCCGGAGTCGTGTAGTCCGGTCGGCCAACCCTGTTCGGTCTGCCACCTCCGCTTGGCCGTGGGGGTGGCAATGAAAAACCGCTACACGGAGGTGATCATGTCGATCAAAACCCCATCCCGCCGCCATTACCGTCCGGACCCGGACCCAACGTCCCGCGCGGAATTGCCGTTTGCCGGCAACGCGTCCAACCGGCGCGGCGTCCATTGTTGGCAAGTTCCGCCCATAGACGACCAACACGCCGCGCATTTGCTGGGCCGCGAATTCGCAGGACATTTCATCAAGTATTTGCAGGACAACCCCGACAACGGCCTGCACAATCTGCTCGCTCAAATCGCCGCGGACATCGACTTTAGCGACGACAGCGCCGCCAAAGGCTATTGGGAAGGCTTCTTCAGCCTGCTGGAGCAAGTGCTGGCGCTGACCACCTCTCTATTGGACGTATTCGACTACATCGACCGGCTCAACGCCCGGGAGGCCGCCGAACGCGCGCTAAAGTCCGCAGCAACCCCCGGTACTTAACAATTTCAGCAAGCGCCGAGGCGCCTCAGCATGAAAAAAGGAAGCCATTCGGCTTCCTTTTTTTGCTCCCGGCGCGGCGCGCGGGGAATCAGTTGCGGCCGCAGCAGGCCTTGTACTTCTTGCCGCTGCCGCACGGGCAGACATCGTTGCGGCCCACTTTGTCACCTTCGCGGCGCACGGTGCTGGGCGCCCGCTCCTTGGCGCGCCAGTAAGTGTAAACCGCGCCCAGCGCTTCCAGCAGCTCTTCCTTGTATCCTTCCACTTCCTCGTCGCTGAAGGTCAGCAGATCTTCGCCGTCCTCTTGCTCGAAAGCTCCGCCCAACACCAGCATAGGCATCATCAGGCTTTCGAAGCCCTCGTCCTCGTCGGCCACTTCGAACCAGTCTGTGTCCACCACGTCCAGCGCGTAGAGGAAGGCGTTGGCCCACGGCCAGTAGTCCGGCTCGTCGCTGTCGCTATCGTCTTCAGCGTACAGGATCAGATCCAACTCCTTGCCGTCCGCCAGCGCGGCGGCGGTGGTGTCGTACAGCTTCTGCAGCAGGGTTTTCAATTCAGCCGCGTCGTCCGCGCTCTCAAAGGCAGGCGCGTCGCCCAGCACTTCCTCCAGCCAGAAATCGGCGTCCACCGCGTCCGGACCGCACGCCAGAGCAGCGAAAAAGCCCTGCACTTCGTCCGGCCGCATGGTGCTGCCGCTGGCGGACAAGGGCGTCAGCAGGTTTTCCAGACGCAGCAGATCGGCGTCGTTGAATACGGTAGTCATGATGGATTCCTCAGCTTAAAGATCAGTCTGGCGGCATTGTAAGCCAAAAAGCCCCGGCAAGCCGGGGCTTTTGTTCCCATAGTTTGCGGCGGGTCAGGCGGTTTTGCCGTCCGCCAGCCCCAACTTCTCCTTCATCTTCTCGCGCATGACGAATTTCTGGATCTTGCCGGTGATGGTCATCGGGAAACTATCGACGAATTCGATGTAACGCGGGATCTTGTAATGCGCGATTTGCCCCTGGCAAAAAGCACGGATATCGTCGGCGCTGGCGCTTTCGCCGTCGCGCAACCGGATCCAGGCGCACAACTCCTCGCCGAATCTATCGTCCGGCACCCCAATCACCTGCACATCCTGAATCTTGGGATGGCGGTAGAGAAACTCTTCCACCTCGCGCGGGTAAATGTTCTCGCCGCCGCGGATCACCATGTCCTTGACCCGGCCGACGATGTTGACATAGCCATCGGCATCCATCTCCGCCAGATCGCCGGTGCGCATCCAGCCGGCGGCGTCTATCGCCTCGGCGGTCTTGGCCGGATCGCCCCAATAGCCCGGCATCACCGAATAACCACGGGTGTGCAACTCCCCACTCTGGCCGCGCGGCGCAATGCGCCCTTCCACGTCCACTATCTTCACCTCCACATGCGGGTGGATGCGCCCCACCGTGGCCACGCGCTTGTCCAGCGGCGTGTCGGTGGCGCTCTGAAAGCTCAGCGGGCTGGTTTCGGTCATGCCGTAGCCTATGGTGACCTGGCTCATGTTGAGCTGGCGGGTCACCCGCTTCATCACCTCGATGGGACACGGGCTGCCCGCCATGATGCCGGTACGCAGCGTGGACACGTCGTAATCGGAAAAATCCGGCCGGTCCAGCACCGAGATGAACATCGTCGGCACCCCGTGCAGGCCGGTGCACCCCTCCTCCTGCACCGCGCGCAACACCTCCTGCGCGTCGAAGCTCTCCGCCGGAAACACCATGGTCGCGCCGTGGGTCAAGCACAGCAAGGTGCCCAGCACCATGCCGAAGCAGTGGTAAAGCGGCACCGGAATGCACAGCCGGTCGTCCGGGCCGAAAGCCATCGCCGCGCCGGCGAAGTAAGCGTTGTTCAAAATGTTGTGATGGGTGAGGGTGGCGCCCTTGGGGCTGCCGGTGGTGCCGGAGGTGAACTGGATATTGATCGCGTCGTCGAACTGCAGCGTCTCGCCCAAGCGCTGCAACCCGGCTTTCTCCTCCGCCGACGGCACGGCCATCAGATCGGCGAAATTGAGCATGCCCGGCGTGCGTTGCTGTCCCAGCCGGATCACGATCTCCAGCTGCGGCATGGCGGCGGACTTAAGCCGGCCCGGCTCGCAAACGGCCAGCTCCGGCAGCAGATCGGCCGCCATCGCCAGGTAGTCGCTGCTCTTGAAGCTGGGCGACAGGACCAGCGCGCGACAGCCCACCTTGCTCAGCGCGTACTCCAGCTCGGAGCGGCGGTAAGCCGGGTTGATGTTGACCATGATCAGCCCGGCCTTGGCGGTGGCGAACTGGGTCAGTACCCATTCGGCGTTGTTCTGCGACCAGATGCCGATGCGGTCGCCAGGCTTGAGCCCCAGCCGGATCAGGCCGCAGGCCAGCCGGTCCACTTGCTCGCGCAGCTCCTCATAGCTCCAACGTATCTGTTGATGGCGCACCACCAACGCTTCGCTGCGTGCATGCTCGCGGCAGGTCTGGTCAAATAACTGGCCGATGGTCTGGCCGATCAAGGGCTGCGCGCTGGCGCCATGGACATAGCTGGGCAGGGTCATCGAATCTCTCTCCTGGTAGACGGTACGTATCGCTCTTATTTATTTCATTCATCCCACAAGTTGACGATTACGTAAACGTAAATCATGCTAGGGCTGAGAACGCGTTAAAAAAAAGCTACAATCGCCGCTTGCCTTGGAACACACCATGACCGAACCCGAATTCTTCAGCATCTCCGACCTGGCGCGCGATTTCGACGTCACCCTGCGCACCATCCGCTTCTACGAGGAACAGGGCCTGATAGAACCCCAGCGCGACGGCCGCCAGCGGGTATTCAACCGCCGTGACCGCGCCCGGCTCAAGCTGATCCTGCGCGGCAAGCGCATCGGTCTGTCCTTATCCGACATCCGCGAAATCCTGGACATGTACGAACAGGCCCACGACGAGGCCAGCCAGTCGCAAAAACTGCTGGACTTGGTACTGGAGCGCCGCCGCCAGCTGGAAGAACAACGCCGCGACATCGACGCGGTGCTGGAAGAAATCACCCGCCTGGAAAGCCACTGCCGCACGGTGCTGGCGCAGCCGCCGGCCGCGCGCAGCGCCTGATCGATTCAAACCGGCTCAAGGCCTCGCCAGCGATAAGGCAGCAGCCATCGAGCCGGCTTTCAGAGCCTGTTTACAATCTTTTGTAAGCGCGATAGAGCGTTGCTAGAAACGCAGGAAACCACGTATCCGATGGGCCCCTGCTCCCTTCAAGCCTGCCGACGGGTGGCAGGCCCGAGGTCTTAAGCGGCTGCCTGTTCGAGCAGCGCGACGGTAGCGCGCTGCGAGTCCAGCCGCGCCTCGGGACTGACGGGAACCGGCGGGAAGCCGTAGGCCAGGCTTGCAGGGCGGCCTTTAGGGTAAAGGGAGATTTGGCCGCGCAAATCTCCCTTTCCGTTTGCCGGGCGGAACCGGCCCTAAACCATCATCCGCGTAGCGGATTCAATGCTTTGAACAATACTTCCGATCAAAAAAGATCGTAAGACAGACCATCAAGCCAACACCATCACCTCGGCCACCGGCCGGCGCGGCTTCTGCGGCCAATTGCCGGCCGCCGCGCGCCCCACCGTCACCAGCATCACCGGCAGCTCGTCCGCGGCCAGGTCAAACTCCCGCGCCACCGCCTCGGCGTCGAAACCGCCCAGCGCGCAGCTGGCCAGGCCGCGCTCCTCCGCAGCCAGCAGCAAGACCATCGCTGCCAGCGACGCGGAACGGATCGCCTCGTCGCGCTGCGCCCTCGCGTCGTCCCGATGGGCGCTCTCCGCCGCGCGCAGCCAGCCGTCGCGTACCGCCGGCGGCAGGATGCCCGCGTCCACCGACGGCCGCAGCGACGCCTCCAGCCCGCGATGCGCGTTCAAGGTGCCGCAGCAGATAAAAGTCACCGCCGCGTCCGCCACTTTTTGCTGGCCGTAGCTGGCCGCCTGCAAACGACGCTTGGCCCCGGCGCTGCGCACCGCGACGAACTTCCAGTTCTGCAAATGGTAGGCCGACGGCGCGCGGGTGGCGGCGTTCAGCAGTTGCTCGATCTCCGCATCCGCCAACACGTGGGCGGGATCGAAATGATTGGCCGACACGCGGTTTTCCAACAGGGTTTGCAAAGCGCTCTTCATGGACAGACTCCTTATGATGATTTCTTCTGATTGATTTCATTACCGCTCAAGACCGGACGCGCGCCGCGCCGGCCATGATCCGATTGTCCGCTGGCGGCGGCGCGGCCATGCTGCGCTGTACCGCCAGCACGCTGGCCAACACCGTGGCCAGGCCGGCCAGCTGCAACAGCCCCAGCGCCTGCCCCAGCAGCAGCCAACCCAGCAACACCGCGGTCAGCGGGCTGAGCAGGCCCAGCGAGGACACCGCCACCGACGGCAGCCGCGTCAGCCCGCGGAACCACAGCAAATAGGCCAGCAGCGCGCCGAACAGGCACAGATAGCCGTAGCCCAGCCACTGCACCGCGCCCAGCGCCGGCAAGGCCGGGTCCAGCGCCCAGGCCAGCGGCGCCAGCATCAGCCCGCCCAGGCCCAGCTGCCAGCCGGTCAAGGCGGCCAGCGGCGCGGCCGGCCGCCAGCGCCGGGTCAGATAGGTGCCGCTGGCCATCGCCGCCGCGCCGCCCAGCGCCGCCAGCATGCCGGCGCCGTCCCAGACCGCGCCCGGTGACAGCAGCAAGGCCGCCATGCCCGCCACTCCGGCCACGCCGGCCCAGGCGGCCGTCCGCGCCGGGCGACGGCCGTCCAGCCCCCAGGCCAGGCCCATCACCAACAGCGGCTGGGTGGCGCCCAGCACCGCGGCCAGGCCGCCCGGCAAACGGTAGGCGGCAACGAACAACAGCGCCTGGAACACGCCGATGTTCAAGGCGGACAAGACCAGCAGACGGCCCCAGTCGCCGCGCCGCGGCAAGTGGCGGCCGGCCAGGATCAACAACAGGCCGGCCGGCAGCACCCGCAGCAAGGCGGCGGTGAACGGCCGGTCCGGCGGCAGCAGCTGGGTGGTGACGATATAGGTTGAGCCCCAGATCGCCGGAGCCAGCGCGGTCAACAATACATCGCTCCAACGGGAGGCCATCAGGCGCGCAGACATGGGCATTCCTTTCGCAATCGCTTATAATCGCATCGAAAACTGATTTGAATTCAAGATAACATTGCCTTGAATTCAAGACAAACAAAATCTTGAATTCAAGATAAAGGAATGCGCATGACGCAACAGAACGCCGGCGACGCCGTGGACGCCATCCTGGCGCAATGGCACCGGGAACGGCCGGACCTGGACGTGGCGCCGATGGGCCTGATCGGCCGGCTGCGCCGCTGCTCCATCCTGCTGCAGCACAGGCTGGACGCCACTTTCGAGCAATTCGGCCTCAGCGGCTGGGAGTTCGACGTGCTGGCCACGCTCAGGCGCGCCGGCGCGCCGCACAGCCTGGCGCCCACCGCGCTGTTCTCCTCGCTGATGATCAGCTCCGGCACCATGACCCACCGCTTGAAAGTGCTGGAAAGCAAGGGCTGGATCGACCGCCCCGCCTGCGCCGAGGACGCGCGCAGCACCCTGGTGCGCTTGACCGAGAGCGGGCTGGAACTGATAGACCGCGCCGTCACCGCCCACGTGGCCAACGAGCACGCCATCCTGTCCGGCCTCAGCCAACGCAGCCAGGACGCGCTGGACCGCAAGCTGGCGGAATTGCTGGCGGTCTTGGAGCCTCCTGCGTCATGACGCCCGCCTAATCTGCGCCCACCTGCGGTCAAAGTGTCCCGCATGGCTTAAAATCAGGGCTTGAGGCTGGCCCGACCGGGCGCGGCCGCCCCGCTCCCGACGCCATGATAGAAAACCAAACCATGCTGCTGGCGGTGTTCGAACGGGCGGCGCTGATGTTGATGGCGCTGTTCTTCCTTACCCGCACCCGCCCGTTTCAACATCTGCTGCGCAAACAAGACCACAGTCCGGCCGAACTGGCGGCGGTATCGCTGCTGTTCTGCCTGTTCGCCGTGTTCAGCACCTATACCGGCATTCCGGTGGACGGCTCGCTGGTCAATGTGCGCATCATCGCCATCCTGTCCGGCGGCATTCTGTTCGGCCCCTGGGTGGGCATACCGGCCGGCATCGTCTCAGGCCTGCACCGCTACCTGATAGACATCAACGGCTACACCTCGCTGCCCTGCCTGATCTCCAGCGTCTGCGCCGGCCTGCTGGCCACCTGGATACACTTCCGCGCCGGCAGGAGCCGGCTGTGGCTGTACGGCATTTTGGCCGGCATGCTGTGCGAGGGACTGACCATGGGCCTGATCCTGCTGTTGACCGATCCAGCGGTGGGCGTGCCCATCGTCCGCCACATTGCCTTCCCGATGATCTTCGGCACCGTGTGCGTCGGCCTGATCATCAAGCTGGTGCAAGACGTCAACGACGAAAAAGAACTGCTGGCCGCGCGCCAGGCCAAGCTGGCGCTGACCATAGCCAACCGCACCCTGCCCTATTTCCAAAACCTGGACCGCGATGCCATGGTCCAGGTCTGCACCGTGATCCGCGACCAGTTGGACGCCGACGCAGTGGCCATCACCAACACCTCGGACGTGCTAGCCTATGTGGGCCTGGGCAAGGACTACTACGAGATGGACGAGCACTCCGCCATCGGCGCCATCACCCGCCAGGCCATCGCAGGCGACCAGATCATCATCGAAAACAATCTGCAGCAATACCACCTGGCGGACTTCCACTCAGTGATCATCATCCCGCTGCGCGAAAAAGCCGGCGTCAGCGGCACCCTGAAAATCTTCTACCGCAAGAGCCACGGCATCAGCACGCCGTTGCGCGAAGTGGCGGTGGGCCTGTCCCAGTTGATCTCCACCCAGATGGAAGTGTCGCGGGTCAAACAACTGGAAGAGATGGCGCGCAAGGCGGAATTCAGCGCGCTGCAAAGCAAGATCAACCCGCACTTCCTGTTCAACGCCCTGAATGCCATCTCCTCGCTGATCCGCATTCAGCCGCAGCAGGCGCGCCAGCTGATCTCCAACCTGGCGGACTACCTGCGCTACAACCTGTCGCTGGGCGACCGGCTCATCGACATCCAGGAAGAACTGCAACAAGTGCGCGACTACGTGGCGATAGAACAGGCGCGCTTCGGCGCCAAGCTGACGGTGGAATTCGATATCGACGACGTGCACGTGCGCATCCCCAGCCTGCTGTTGCAGCCGCTGGTGGAAAACGCCATCCTGCACGGCATCCAGCCGCGCAAGGAGCCGGGCCGGGTCAGCATCGCGGTCAAGCGAGACGGCGCCAAGGTGCATGTCTGCGTGCGCGACACCGGCTACGGCGTCAGCCAGGAAGTGCTGGACGGCGTGGCCGCCGGCACGCTGTCCAGCCGCAGCATAGGCCTGAGCAATGTCAACCAGCGGCTCAAACTACTGTACGGAGAAGGTCTACGGCTGACCCGGCTGGAGCCCGGCACCGCCGTTTGTTTTGACCTGCCCGCCACCGAGGAGCCGACATGCTGAAAGCCCTGATCGTGGAAGACGAATACCTGGCGCGCGAGGAGCTGTCCTATTTGATCCGCGAGCACAGCCGCATCGACATCGTCGCCAGCGTGGAGGACGGGCTGGAGGCGTTCAAATTCCTGCAGGAACACGAAGTGGACGTGGTGTTCCTGGACATCAACATCCCATCCATAGACGGCTTGCTGCTGGCCAAGAACCTGCACAAATCGTCGCGGCCGCCGCGCATCGTCTTCGTCACCGCTTACAAGGAATTCGCGGTGGAAGCGTTTGAAGTGGAGGCTTTCGACTACATCCTCAAGCCCTACAACGAAGCCCGCATCATCAATCTACTGGCCAAACTGGAAGCGCAAACGCCGCCGGCCGCCGCCGCGCCGGCCGAGGCCCCGGCCGCCAGCCGCACCGTCAACCTGGTCAAGGGCGACAGCATCATCGTCACCCCCTGCGAGCAGATCTACTACGCCGAGGCCGACGAGAAAGTCACCCTGGTCTACACCGCGCACGACCGCTACGTGATGTCGATGAGCATCAGCGAATTCGTCGCCCGCCTGCCGGCCGACAGCTTCTTCCGCTGCCACCGCTCCTACTGCGTCAACATCCACAAAATCCGCGAAATCGCGCCCTGGCTCAACAGCACCTACATCATCAAGCTGTACGAGCTGAAGGCGGAGATTCCGGTCAGCCGCAGCAATATCAAAGCCTTCCGGCAGTTGATGCATCTTTGAGCGTTGGTCGCCCGCGCGGCGCATTAAACCGGCTGCCAGCCGGCTCCTGAATAAGAACCTGTTCATAATCTGCTGCGCTGCGGCGATACGGCGTTGAAACCGGCTTCGAAATGCTCATGTACCCTATGTACACTCCGCTTTCTCAGCCGTTTTCGCCTTGTCTCGCGCTGGCTCGCGAGATTTTGAACAGGCTCTAAGGCCAGACATTCCATTGGCAAGCCAGCTTGGCAATGGAAATGCCATCCACTCATGCGCGCCATTTCCAGAGCCTGCAACTGGTTCGCCGCCGTCTGCACTTCATTCCGCGCCGCCTGCATCTCATGCCGCCGCCGCGCCCCCTACATAAGCACAGGCTTATAGTCACACCAACAGTAATGACTTTAAGCGAGCAGCGCCATGAACGCCTCAAGCAACACCATCCGCTACCGTACCCTGGCCGGCACCGTCCTCACCCAGTTCGCCCTCGGCTCCGTCTACACCTGGAGCCTGTTCAACGCCCAACTCTCCGCCAAGCTGTCCGAGCCGGTCAGCCAAGTGGCTTTCGCCTTTGGCCTGCTCAGCCTGGCGCTGGCGGTGGCCTCCTCGCTGGCCGGCAAACTGCAAGAACGCTTCGGCGTACAGCGCGTCACCCTGGGCGCCGGCCTGATGCTGGGCCTGGGCTTCTTCCTCACCGCCCAGGCCAATAACCTGATCATGCTGTATCTGTGCGCCGGCGTGCTGGTGGGCCTGGCCGACGGCGCCGGCTACCTGCTGACGCTGTCCAACTGCGTCAAATGGTTTCCGGAGCGCAAGGGCCTGGTATCCGCCTGCGCCATCGGCGCTTACGGTCTGGGCAGCCTGGGCTTCAAATACATCAATCTGGCGCTGCTGGCCCGCTTCAGCCTGGAAACCACCTTTGAGCTGTGGGGCCTGATCGCCATGGCCATGGTGGTGGCCGGCAGCCTGCTGATGCGCGACGCGCCGCAGCAACAAGCCGCCGCGCAGCAGAACGCCAGCCATGACTACACCCTGGCCGAGGCGATGCGCCAACCGCAGTACTGGATGCTGGCGCTGATGTTCCTGACCGTGTGCATGAGCGGCCTGTACGTGATCGGCGTGGCCAAGGACATTGGCGAAAGCTATGTGCACCTGCCGGCGCTGACCGCCGCCAACGCCGTGGCGGTGATCGCGGTGGCCAATCTGTCCGGCCGCCTGGTGCTGGGCATTCTCTCCGACAAGATGCCGCGCATCCGGGTGATCACCATCGCTCAGATTGCTGCGCTGGCCGGCATGCTGACCCTGCTGTTCGTGCCCCTGAACGCCACCCTGTTCTTCCTGGCCATCGCCTGCGTCGCCTTCAGCTTCGGCGGCACCATCACCGTCTACCCGTCGCTGGTCAGCGATTTCTTCGGCCTCAACAATCTGACCAAGAACTACGGCGTGATCTATCTGGGCTTCGGCATCGGCAGCATCGTCGGCTCCATCGTCGCTTCGCTGTTCGGCGGCTTCCTGGCCACCTTCCACCTGATCCTGGCGCTGTTGATCGTCGCGCTGCTATTCTCGCTGACCATACGTCAGCCGGGCAGCAGCAAGGAAGCGGAGTTCGAAGCCGAGCCGCATCTGGGCAAAGCCTGATTCCCGCGCCGCTCGCCGCAACGCCCCCGTTTTGGGGGCGTTGTTGTTGGGGGGTTAGCCTCCCGTTGCACTTTCAGCGGACACGCCGCGTTTTGCGGCTTTTTCGTATCCGACTTGTTATGGTGTTGCCTGAATCTGGGCGGGCCGTGGCAAGGGTGCCCTTGGGCGCGCTGGGCTGAAAGCCGGTGAGACTAACCTTGTCATGTGCCCGCCCTGCCTCTTTGCGGCATGGCCCCTCTGCTCAAGAGCATACAAATGGTAGAGCTTGTCCGTCCGATATTAGGCTACGCAGAGCTTGATTTCGGCGGTCCTTTTCTTTGCTAGACTTCGCCGGCTTGACGCCCTTTCCCGCCTCCCCAAACAATAGCCCCCGCGTCGCAGTAATCGCGGCGCTCGGGTTTAGTCTCCCCAATACGAATCACTGCAACAGATGCGCTGTTTCCACAGCGCATCTGTTGCCATTGCTTTACCTATTCGGGCGGGCCGTGGCAAGTGGCGCCCTCGCGGGCGCGCCGGCTTTGTACGACATATCACCGGTAGGCTAACTCTTGTCATGTGCCCGCCCTGCCTCTTTGCGGCATGGCCCTTCTGCTCAAGAGCTTACAAATGGTAGAAGCTTGTCCGTCCGATATAGGCTGCGCAGCACTTGATTTCGGCGGTGATTTTCTTTGCAGGGCTTCGTCGGCTTGACGCCCTCCCGCTCCTCCCCAACAATAGCCCCCGCGCCGCAGCAATCGCGGCGCTCGGGCTTAGTCTCCCGACTTGGATTCCTACCGCGGATGTGCTGTTTCCACAGTGCAGCCGTTGCCATTGCTTTGCCTATTCGGGCGGGCCGTGGCAAGTGGCGCCCTCACGGGCGCGCCGGTTTTAGTAGGAATCCACCGGTAGACTAACTCTTGTCATGTGCCCGCCCTGCCGCTTTGCGGCCGGGCCCTTCTGCTCAGGAGGTTGCAAATGGTAAAGCTTGTCCGTCCGGTGCTAGGCATCGAACTCACTTCGTCCGCTACTGAAACTCAAGACGTCCATCAGGACGCTTCTCCACTCCCGCCGCTAGGGCCGCGTTCGCGTTACCGTTTCGTCGGTAGCGAAGCCAAAGACCTCAGCCTGCCCTTCGTCCGCCGCATCAAAGGCCGTACCTATCCACATTACTGGCAACCGGCCGAGCCTAAGGATGAGTTCGAAGCCTGCGCCTTGGGCCGCCAATACGCCGCCCATCTGGCGCAGTTGCTGAAGCTCAACCGCCAGCACTCGGCTCGCGGCCTGCTGTTCCGCATCGCCAGCGATATGGATTTCCGAGACCGTAGCCACCGCCGCAGCATGTGCAAAAGCTTCTTCAACTATCTGGAGATACTGCTGAACTTGGGGGCGCAACAGGTGGACCTGGCGCAGCACGTGGAGGCGCTGCAACGCTTCCATCTCAGCCTGGACGAGTTGGAAACCTTGCAGAGGAAGCCACGGCGGAAGAAGAGGCGCTAAGAACCTGTTTACGATCTTGCGAGCTAAGGTGAGACAAGGCGAAAACAGCTGAGAAAGCGGAGTGTACACACGGTACATGAGCATTTCGAAGGGGTTTTCAACGCCGTATCACCGACGCGCAGCAGATCGTAAACAGGTTCTAAGGCTGTGTTCACGATTTTTTAACCATGGGTTCGGCATTGTTAGACACGGAGGAGACCGCGTATTCGATGCGCCCCAACTCCCTTCAAGCCTGCCGACGGGTGGCAGGCCCGAGGTCTTAAGCGGCTGTTTGTTCGAGCAGCGCGACGTTAGCGCGCTGCGAGTTCAGCCGCGCCTCGGGCCTGACGGGAACCGGCGGGAAGCCGCAGGCCAGGCTTGCAGGGCGGCCTTTGGGGTGAAGGGGAATTTGGCCGAGCAAATTCCCCTTCCTGCCCGCCGGGCAGCCCCGGCAATCAAAATAATCATCCGCGCAGCGGATTCAACATCGCAAATACGTTTGTAAAGCTGCCCAAGAAACGGAACGCCAAGCTCGCCTCAGCCCCGCCGCTTGGCCAGCCAGATATCCAGCTGCCGGGCAAAAGCCTGACGGTCCGACTGGCTCAAAGGCGGCGGGCCTTCGGTCTGCACGCCGCTAGCGCGCAGCGTATCCATGAAATCCCGCATCGTCAGCTGCGCGGCGATGGTGTCCGGCGAATACACATCGCCGCGCCAATTCAGCGCCTGCGCGCCCTTGCCCAAGGCCTCGGACGCCAAGGGGATGTCGCCGGTGATCAAGAGATCGTTCGCCGCGATGCGGCGGACAATCTCGTTGTCCGCCGCATCAAAACCCTTGGGAACCTGCAAGGCGCGGATGTTGGGCGCTTTCGGCACCGTCAATAGCTGATTGGCGACAAACACCAGCTCCACGCCGGTGCGCTGCGCCGCCCGGCACAATGTTTCGCGGATCACCTTGGGACAAGCATCCGCGTCCACCCATATCGTCATTGTCTGTTCTCTGCATGCAAACCCGGCCATGATAACGGTTTCACGCCGGTTTCCGTCGTCGCCATGTTGACGCTTACGTAAACGTAAGTAATGATAGAGCATATCACGCGAATCACGCGCGCCCATCAGAGGAGAGAAACCATGTACAGCAGCCTGCGCTTCGCCTTTGGCGACACCTACGATATGTTGCGTGAAACCGCGCGCGACTTCGCCCAAAGCGAAATCGCCCCGCGCGCTGCCGACATCGACCGAGACAACCTGTTCCCGGCCGACCTGTGGCGCAAGTTCGGCGACCTGGGCCTGCTGGGCATGACGGTGGACGAGCAGTACGGCGGCACCCAGATGGGCTATCTGGCCCATATGATCGCCATGGAAGAAATCAGCCGCGCCTCCGCCTCGGTGGGCCTGTCCTACGGCGCGCACTCCAATCTCTGCGTCAACCAGATCCACAAAAACGGCAACGACGAACAAAAACGCCGGCTGCTGCCCAAGCTGGTCTCCGGCGAATACATCGGCGCGCTGGCGATGTCCGAGCCCAACGCCGGCTCCGACGTGGTCAGCATGAAGCTGAAGGCGGACAAGGCCGACGGCGGCTACCTGCTCAACGGCAGCAAGATGTGGATCACCAACGGCGGCGACGCGGACGTGATGGTGGTGTACGCCAAGACCGACGTCAACGCCGGCGCCAAGGGCATCACCGCCTTCATCGTGGAGCGCGGCTTCGCCGGCCTCAGCCACGGCAGCAAGCTGGACAAGCTGGGCATGCGCGGCTCCAACACCTACCCCATGTTCTTCGACAACTGTTTCGTGCCGGACGCCAATGTGCTGGGCGGTGAAGGCAACGGCGTCAAGGTGTTGATGAGCGGCCTGGACTACGAGCGCGCGGTGCTGGCCGCCGGCCCGCTGGGCATCATGCAGGCCTGCATGGACATCACGGTGCCCTATCTGAACGACCGCAAGCAGTTTGGCCAGGCCATCGGCGATTTCCAGTTGATGCAGGGCAAGCTGGCGGACATGTACGTCAAGCTGTCGGCCAGCCGCGCCTATGTCTACGCGGTGGGCCAGGCGCTGGACCGCGGCGAAACCGGCCGCCAAACCCGCAAGGACGCCGCCGGCGCCATCCTGTACGCGGCGGAGGGCGCCACCCAGATGGCGCTGGACGCCATCCAGTGCCTGGGCGGCAACGGCTACATCAATGAATACGCGACTGGCCGCCTGCTGCGCGACGCCAAGCTGTACGAGATCGGCGCCGGCACCAGCGAGATTCGCCGTTGGTTGATCGGCCGCGAGCTGATGGCGGAAACCCGGTAATCGCGGCGGAGAAAATGCCTGATGCCGCGTTGCGCCGCCTGGCCGGACCGTATGTACTGTCTGCTGCGGCGCGCCTGGTCTCGGGCGATGTAGCCAGCCATGCCGCCAAACGTCTCCGTTTGGCAAGGACGGGCACCATCTGCAGCCGAGCTCAGTTGCCTGTAGAAACATGGAATTGACCAAATGAAGCAAGTACATACAGCGCCTTTTGATATTCAAGCACTGGCCGACGAGGTTGAGCGCGACGGCTTGGCCATCCTGTCTTCAGGCACAAGCTTTCAACGGCAAACCGGCAAGCAAGTCATTGCGGCATTGAAAGATCGTTCCATCCAAGCCCTGTCCACCGAATCAGGCGCCCCAAACTTTCTTCACTGTATTTTTGACATTGAAGAATTCACATCGCTAGAAGCTGCTGCTATTGGTCAATCCTTGGATAAAGAAGAATAGAGATAGCCATGCCCATCCTCGAATCCAAACTCTCGCCCCGCGCCGCGGATTTCCAGACCAACGCCGACAAGATGCGCGCGCTGGTGGCCGATCTGCGCGACAAGGTGGCCAAGGCGGCGCTGGGCGGCGGCGACAAGGCGCGCGCCAAGCACGCCGCCCGCGGCAAGCTGCTGCCGCGCGAGCGCATCGATCTGCTGCTGGACCCCGGCGCGCCCTTTCTGGAGTTGTCGCAGCTGGCGGCCTTCGGCATGTACGACGACGACGCGCCCGGCGCGGGCCTGATCAGCGGCATCGGCCGCATCGCCGGCGTGGATTGCCTGATCATCGCCAACGACGCCACGGTCAAGGGCGGTACTTATTACCCGATGACGGTGAAGAAGCATTTGCGCGCTCAGGAAATCGCCCGCGACAACCGTCTTCCTTGTGTGTATCTAGTCGATTCCGGCGGCGCCTTCCTGCCCTTGCAGGACGAGGTGTTCCCGGACCGCGAGCACTTCGGCCGCATCTTCTACAACCAGGCCAACCTGTCCGCCGCCGGCATCCCGCAAATCGCGGTGGTGATGGGCAGCTGCACCGCCGGCGGCGCTTATGTGCCGGCGATGTCGGACGAAACCGTCATCGTCAAGGAACAAGGCACCATCTTCCTGGGCGGCCCGCCGCTGGTGAAAGCGGCCACCGGCGAGGTGGTGACGGCGGAGGAGCTGGGCGGCGGCGACGTGCACGCCCGCGTGTCCGGCGTGGCCGACCACCTGGCGCAAAACGACGCCCACGCGCTGTCCATCGCCCGCCGCATCGTGTCCAGCCTCAACTGGCGCAAACAGGGCGAGCTGGACCGCGCCGAGCCGCGCCCGCCGCGCTACGCGGCCGAGGAAATCTACGGCGTGATTCCGGCGGACCCGAAAAAACCCTTCGACGTGCGCGAGATCATCGCCCGGCTGGTGGACGACTCCGAGTTCGACGAATTCAAGCAGAACTACGGCGCCACCCTGGTCACCGGCTTCGCCCGCCTAAACGGCTACCGCGTCGGCGTCATCGCCAACAACGGCATCCTGTTTTCCGAATCCGCGCTCAAGGGCGCGCACTTCGTCGAACTGTGCTGCCAGCGCGGCATTCCGCTGCTGTTCCTGCAGAACATCACCGGCTTCATGGTGGGCAAGAAGTACGAGAACGGCGGCATCGCCAAGGACGGCGCCAAGCTGGTCACCGCCGTGGCCTGCGCCCGCGTGCCCAAGTTCACCGTGCTGATAGGCGGCAGCTTCGGCGCCGGCAACTACGGCATGTGCGGCCGCGCCTATTCGCCGCGCTTCCTGTGGATGTGGCCGAATAGCCGCATCTCGGTAATGGGCGGCGAGCAGGCGGCCGGCGTGCTGGCCCAGGTGAAGAAGGAACAACTGGGCGACGCCTTCGGCGCCGAGCAGGAAGAGGCGCTGAAAGCGCCGGTGCGCGAGCAGTACGAGCGCCAGGGCCACCCCTATTACGCCAGCGCGCGGCTGTGGGACGACGGGGTGATAGACCCGGCGCAAACCCGAGAAGTGCTGAGCCTGGCGCTGGAGGCGGCCCTGTCCGCCCCAGTGGAAAGCACGCGCTTCGGCGTGTTCCGGATGTGACGGCGAGAGGCGATACCGATGAGCTACACCACGCTTGAAATCGAACACAGCGGCAAGACCGCGACGATCTGGATGAACCGGCCGGACATCCACAACGCGATGAACGAAACCCTGATCGCCGAGCTGACCGCCGCCTTCACCCATCTGCAATTGCAGGCGGACTGCCGCGTCATCGTGCTGGCCGGCCGCGGCAAGAGCTTTTCCGCCGGCGCGGACCTGGACTGGATGCGCCGCGCCGCCGGTTACAGCGAGGAGCAGAACCTGGCCGACGCGCAGCGGCTGGCGGCCATGCTCAAGAGTATCTACCGCAGCAAGAAGCCGGTGATCGCCCGCATCCACGGCGCGGCGCTGGCCGGCGGCACCGGCCTGGCCGCGGTCTGCGACGTAGCCATCGCCACCGAGGCCGCCAAGTTCGGCCTGACCGAGGTGAGGCTGGGCCTGGTGCCGGCCACCATCGGCCCCTATGTGGCCGACGCGATAGGCTGGCGTCAGGCGCGGCGTTATTTTCTGTCCGCCGAGCGCATAGATGCCGCCACCGCGCTGCGCATCGGCCTGGTGCACGAAGTGGTGCCGGCCGAGGCGCTGGACGCGCGCGTGGCCGACATCGCCGAGGCGATGGCCCAGGGCGCGCCGCAAGCGCTGTCCTCGGCCAAAGACTTGCTGGCCATGCTGCGCGAGGGCTCGCCCTGGGACGATCAATTGCTGGAGGACACCGCCGGCCAGATCGCCAGCGTGCGCGCCGGTGCCGAGGCGCGCGAGGGCCTGGCCGCCTTCTTCGACAAACGGCCGCCCAACTGGTCATGACGCGAACAAGAAACAAGGGACGGACCATGTTCAATAAAATACTGATCGCCAACCGCGGCGAGATAGCATGCAGGGTGATCAAGACCGCGCGCGCGCTCGGCATCGCCACCGTCGCCGTTCATTCCGACGCCGACGCCGACGCCCGCTTCGTCAAACTGGCCGACGAAGCCTACCGGCTGGGCCCCGCCCCGGCGGCGGACTCCTATCTGCGCGGCGACTTGATCCTGGACATCGCCCGCCGCAGCGGCGCGCAAGCCATCCATCCCGGCTACGGTTTCCTGTCCGAGAACGAGGACTTCGCCGCAGCCTGCGAAGCCTCCGGCATCGCCTTCATCGGCCCGCCCGCCTCCGCCATCGCCGCGATGGGCAGCAAATCCGCGGCCAAGGCGCTGATGGAGCGGGCTCAGGTGCCGCTGGTGCCCGGCTATCACGGCGAGCGTCAGGAACCGGACTTCCTGCGCGGCCAGGCCGACGCCATCGGCTACCCGGTGCTGATCAAGGCCAGCGCCGGCGGCGGCGGCAAGGGCATGCGCATCGTGGAAGCTTCCGCGGACTTCGAAGCGGCGCTGGCCTCCTGCCAGCGCGAAGCGCGCGCCAGCTTCGGCGACGACAAGGTGCTGGTGGAGAAATACCTGCCGCGCTCCCGCCATGTGGAAATCCAGGTGTTCGCCGACCGCCAGGGCCAATGCGTGTATCTGTTCGAGCGCGATTGCTCGGTGCAGCGCCGCCATCAGAAAGTGCTGGAGGAAGCGCCTGCGCCGGACTTGCCGCCGGCCACCCGCGAAGCGATGGGCGCGGCCGCCTGCGCCGCCGCGCGCGCGGTGGGCTATGTCGGCGCCGGCACCGTGGAGTTCATCATGGAAGTGCTGGCCGACGGCAGCCCCGGCCGCTTCTTCTTCATGGAAATGAACACCCGGCTGCAAGTGGAGCACCCGGTCACCGAGATGATCACCGGCCAGGACCTGGTGACCTGGCAACTGACAGTCGCCAGCGGCCTGCCGCTGCCCTTGAGCCAAGAGCAGCTGCGCATCAACGGCCACGCCATCGAGGCGCGCATCTACGCCGAAGACCCGGACAAGGGTTTCCTGCCCGCCACCGGCACCCTCTATCACCTGCGCACGCCGGCGGAATCCGCCGTCGTGCGCATCGACACCGGCGTCGTCGCCGGCGACAGCATCTCGCCCTTCTACGACCCGATGATCGCCAAGCTGATTGTCTGGGGCGAGGACCGCCGCCAGGCGCTGCAACGGCTGGACGCGGCCTTGGCCGACTACCAAGTGGCCGGCGTCACCACCAACATCCCCTTCCTGCGCCGCATCGTGCAGCACGCCAGTTTCGCCAGCGGCCAGGTGGACACCGGCCTGATCGCCCGTCACCACGACGCGCTGCTGCCGCCGCCCGCCGCGCCGGACGCTGAGCAACTGGCCCTGCTGGCCCTGGCCGAAGCGCTGGCCGCGCCCGGCGCCTACCCGGCCAGCGCCGGCTGGCGGCTTAACGGCGCGCTCAGCCGCAGCCTCGTGTTCCACATCGCAGGCGAGAACTACCCGGTGACGCTGCGCCATCAGGGCGATGGCTTCGAGATCACCGCCGCCGGCCGCCAATTCTCCGCCGCCGGCCGCCTGGACGGCGGAACGCTGCGCGCGCGGCTGGACGACAAACAACTGGAAGCCGTGGTCGCCCGCAGCGGCCAGCAACGGGTGCTGTTCGCCGCCGGCCAACGGCTGGAAGCGCAGTGGCTGGACCCGCTGGCGGTGGCCGCCGAGGAAGTACACGGCGAAACCCATTTGAAAGCGCCGATGCCAGGCCGCATCGTCGCCCTATTGGCCGCCACCGGCGTCAAGCTCAACAAGGGCGACCCGCTGCTGATCCTGGAGGCGATGAAGATGGAACACACCATCCCCGCGCCGGCGGACGGCGTGGTCAAGGCTTTCTATTTCGGCACCGGCGAGCAGGTCAACGACGGCGACGAACTGGTCGACTTCGAAGCGGAGTGAACCTCATGGACCCCATCATCATCAATCACCCCGGCTTGAATCTGGCCGGCTACAGCATCGCCACCCGGATGGAGAACGGCGACAACCTGCGCCAGATCCCCGAGTTCTGGGGCGAATACGCGGCCACGCTGCGCCAGCCGCTGCTGGCGGCGCTGGGCCGCGCCGACGCCGCCGAATATGGGCTGATCCACGACTTCGACCCGGACACGGGCCGCTTCGGCTATATGATAGGGATGGAATGCGCGCAGCCCTTGCCGCTGCCGCCAGGCTGCGAGCAGCGGCGCACGCCGCCGGCCAAGTGCGCGGTGTTCACCACCCAGCCGGCCGGCAGCGACGCCGAGTTCGGCCAGGCGATCCAGGCCGCCTGGCGCTACATCATGCAAGAGTGGCTGCCGGCGTCCAAGCAATGGGAACAGGCGCCGCTGGGCACCTTCGAGCGCTACGACGGCCGCTGCGCGCCGGACCAGCCGCAGCGCCAGATGGACATTTACATCCCGGTGCAGCCGCGCCGCCGCTAACGGAGAGCCGAAGTGCCGCATATGAAGATTGTGGAAGTGGGCCCGCGCGACGGGCTGCAAAACGAAAAACAAGCGCTGTCCACCGCCGTCAAGCTGGAGCTGATCCGCCGCCTGGCCGCCAGCGGCCTGCGCAGCATAGAAGCCGGCGCCTTCGTCTCGCCCAAATGGGTGCCGCAGATGGCCGGCAGCGCCGAGGTGATGGCCGGCCTGGACCTGGCCGGGCCGGTCTCCTACCCGGTGCTGGTGCCCAATGAACAAGGGCTGGATGCTGCCTTGGAGGCCGGTGCGCGTGAAATCGCCGTGTTCGGCGCCGCCAGCGAAAGCTTTAGCCGACGCAATATCAACGCCAGCATCGCCGAAAGCCTGCAACGCTTCGCCCCGGTCATGGCGCGCGCGCAAGCGGCCGGCGTGCCGGTGCGCGGCTATGTATCTTGCGTAGTCGGCTGTCCTTACGAAGGCCGCATCGCGCCGGCCAAGGTGGCGGAAGTGGCCGCGCGCCTGCTGGACATGGGCTGTTATGAAATATCGCTGGGCGACACCATAGGCGTGGGCACGCCGTCCAGCGTGCTGGCGATGCTGGAAGCAGTGAGCAAGGCTGTGCCAATGACGCAGCTTGCCGGCCACTTTCACGACACTTACGGCATGGCGATCAGCAATATTCATGCGTGTTTGAACGCGGGAATGATGACATTCGATTCTTCTGTTGCCGGCCTTGGCGGCTGCCCTTATGCTCAGGGAGCTTCCGGCAACGTCGCCACCGAAGACGTGGTTTACCTGCTGCACGGCGAGGGTCACGATACCGGCGTCGATCTGGCCGCGCTGGTGGACACGGCCTGGTTCATCGCCGACGCGCTGGGCAAGCCGCCGGCCTCCAAGCTGGCTTACGCCTTTGCCGACAAGCGCGCCGCCAAACCGGAGCAATAACAAGCCGCCGCCCGTCCATGGGCCGGCGCGCGGAGAAAATATCAGGAGAAAGCATGACCCCCGACACGCCCATTTGGACCCCCTCCGCCGGCCGCCTGGCCGGCGCCCACCTGACCGCCTTCGCCAAGCTGGCCGAACTGTCCTACGACCGCAAGCTGAACGGCTACGCCGATCTGTGGCGCGCCAGCGTGGCGGATCCAGCCCGCTTCTGGTCGTTGGTCTGGGATTACTGCGGCGTGATCGGCGACAAAGGCTCGACGGCGCTGAGCGACGGCGACAATATGCTGGCCGCCCGTTTCTTTCCGGAAGCGCGGCTGAGCTACGCCGAAAACCTGCTGCGCCGCGACGACGACGGCGACGCGCTGGTGTTCTGGGGCGAGGACAAACTGCAACGGCGCTGGAGCTGGCGCGAGCTGCGCGCCCAAGTATCGCTGCTGCAGCAAGCCATGCGCGGCGCCGGCATCCAGGCAGGCGACCGCGTGGCGGGCTTCATGCCCAATATGCCGGAAACCATCGCCGCCATGCTGGCCGCAAACAGCCTGGGCGCGGTGTGGACCAGCTGTTCGCCGGACTTTGGCGTGGACGGCGCGGTGGAACGCTTCGGCCAGACCGAACCCAAGCTGTTGTTCTGCCCGGATGGCTACTGGTACGCCGGCAAGGCGGTGGACATCCGCGCCAAGATGGCGGCGCTGGCGGAGGCGCTGCCCTCGGTGCGGCAAATCATCGTGGTGCCCTATCTGGGCGAAACCGGGGTATTCGCGGAAAATGTGCCCAAGGCCATTACCCTGACGGATTTCACCGCCGCGTATCAAGCGCAAGCGCTGCACTTTGAACGGCTGCCGTTCAGGCACCCGCTGTTCATCCTGTATTCCAGCGGCACCACCGGCAAACCCAAGTGCATCGTCCACGGCGCCGGCGGCACCCTACTCCAGCATCTGAAGGAACAGCAGCTGCACGGCGACGTGCACCACGGCGATCGTCTGTTCTACTTCACCACCTGCGGCTGGATGATGTGGAACTGGCTGGCGTCCGGCCTGGCTTCCGGCGCGGCGCTGATGTTGTTCGACGGCTCGCCCTTCGTCGGCGAAGGCCGCACGCTGTGGGACTATGCCGAACGGCAGCGCTTCACGCACTTCGGCACCTCGGCCAAATACATAGACGGCCTGCGCAAGAGCGGCATTGTGCCGGTGCAAGAATGGAAGCTGGATTCGCTGCGCGCGGTGTTCTCCACCGGCTCGCCGCTGGTGGCGGAAAGCTTTGACTGGGTTTACGCCAACATCAAGGCCGACATCAATCTGGCCTCGGTGTCCGGCGGCACCGACATCGTGTCCTGCTTCGCGCTGGGCTGCGCCAGCCTGCCGGTCTATCGCGGCGAGCTGCAATGCCGCGGCCTGGGCATGGCGGTGGACATCTACAACGAATACGGGCGCCCGGTGCGCGGCGAAAAGGGCGAACTGGTGTGCACCCGCCCCTTCCCGTCGATGCCGGTGGGCTTCTGGAACGACGCCGACGGCGGCAAATACCGTCAGGCTTATTTCGGCCGTTTCGACAATATCTGGTGCCACGGCGACTACGCCGAACTCACCGCCCACGACGGCATGATCATCTACGGCCGCTCCGACGCGGTACTCAACCCCGGCGGCGTGCGCATCGGCACCGCCGAGATTTACCGCCAGGTGGAGGCTTTCGACGAGGTGCTGGAGAGCATCGCCGTCGGCCAGCAATGGCAGGACGACGAGCGCGTGTTGCTGTTTGTGCGTCTGCGCGCCGGCGCGCGGCTGGACGAAGACCTGCAGCAGCGGATCAAGACGCAGATCAAAACCGGCGCTAGCCCGCGCCACGTGCCGGCCAAGATCATCGCCGTCGCCGACATTCCCAAAACCATCAGCGGCAAGATCGTCGAACTGGCGGTGAAAAACGTGATCCACGGCCTGCCGGTCAGCAACGTCACCGCGCTGGCCAACCCGGAAGCGCTGAAGCTGTTCGAGAACCTGGATGAACTGCAAAGCTGAACCGGCGCGCAGTCAATGAAAAACCCCCGCATTCATGAATAAATGCGGGGGTTTTTCTTGCTAATGCGGATGAATACGCCGCAACAGCGCAAACATCATGTTCTGCTCGCGCGGCCGGGAGCCGTACCACAGCACCTCCCAGCCCGGCTCGGCAATTCCATCGTCCTCAGAGCGCACCACCAGTTGGTAGTCGCAAGGCGAGGCGTTGCCCGCCGGATAGGACACCAGATCCAGGCCGGCGTAATAGCGCCAGCTGATCAGCGCCAGCTGGTTGCGGCTCTCGGTCGCCACGCAGGCGGCGTTGGCCGGCAGCGCCTTCATCATCCGCTCCACCACCGGCCGGTAACTCTTGGCGGCGTCGAACCACGGCAGCCACAAGGTCATGCCCAGGCCCCACAGCAGAGTCAGGCCCGCCGCCCAGTTGCTGATGGCCTGACGGCCGCGCAAATGTTTGCGCGTCAACGCCCACAGCCACACCAGGGTGGCGATCACCGCGCACACCGCAGCCAAGCTGGAGACATGGGCTTGGTAATACGGGCTGAAGTACTGGGCGCGCCCGGCCAGGCCCCGCGGCCAGCCAAAGTTCATCGCCGCCCAGCCCGACCACACCAGCAGTGCGAAGAAGCCGAAGGTCATCAGGCCGAACCAGTTGAGGAAGGCCGCCGCGCCGCGCTTGAGGTTGTCCAGCTCCACCGCCGCCAGCAAGGACAGCGGCAGCAGCAGCGGCATCGCGTAGGTCATATTGGGCCGGCTGGACAAGGTCAGCAGAATCAGCACCACGGCGAAGAACATCAGCGGCAGTTGCAAGCGCGCCTGATCCAGCCTTTCCCGGTTGCGGTACAGGGTCCAGCCGGCCAGCGGCCAGGCCGGGAACGCGAACCACAGGGCGTTCAGGCTGTAGTAGCCGAAGTCGTGAAACAGCTGCACCCGGCCGAAGCCGTTGAGCTGGCCCAGCGAGTAGTCGTTCCACCAGAGGCTGAACGCGTCCGGATGGCTCTTGGCCAGCGCCAGCGGCCACACCAAGGAAGTGGGCGCGGCGATCAACAGCGCCAGCAGCACGGTAATCGCGTACTGCTTGCTGCGCCAGGCGGAGAAGGCCGGCAGCAACAACACCACCATCCACAGCAACAGCAGCTCCATCAGGCTGGCGCTGAGGAAGATCGCCGCGCTGGCCGCGCCCAGTAAAGCGCCGGCCATGCCGGGCGACCTCAGGGTTAAGGACAAGGCGTAGAAGGCGGCCGCGAAACCGGCGAAGCCGGCCACCACCGAGGTGAGCTGATGGCCGGTTTCCACCAGGCCTACGCAACCTATCAGCACCATCACCACGCTGCGGCCGTGACGGCGGCCGATCAGGTCGCGGCCGGCCATGCCGGCCAGCAGCAAGGCCAGGGCCATGAACAAGGGTGTGGCTAGCCGCGCCGCGTCGTGCGGCGCCAACAACCAGGGAGACAGCAGCTTGACCATGATGGCCGCCACCCAATAGTACAAGGGCGGGCTATCCAGATAGGGCGCGCCTTGCACCGTGGGCAACAGCCAATTGCCTGTGTCCAGCATGCCCTGCACCGCCGCCAGCACGAAGGGTTCGTCCGGCTTCCATGGGTCGTGGCCTATAATGCCCGGCCACAGCCAGACGAAACACAACAGCAGCAAGATCCACGGTTTTTCCGTGGGCTTGGCCAGAGTTTGGGATTGTTCCGAATAAGTGAGCATGAGTCTCGTTCAAACGGTTTCAATCGGCCGACGGCAATGCGCCGCGCAGCCGGGCGATCAGAATGCGCCAATCCACCTTGCGCTTGGAAATGGAATTGCGCAGTTTGTTGCGGCGGCGCTGGCGCTTATGTTCGGGATCGGCCTGTATCGTCTTCAAGCGCGACTCGTCCCAGGCGAATTCGCCGCAATACTCGGCCTGACGCGCCACGTCCCATTCCGGTTCCATGCCGGCGAACACCTCCGCCAAGTAGAGCGGCGCCTCGTAACTGTAGTTCCAGTAGTGGTGCAGCGCATCCCCCAGCGCCAGCGGCTCGCGGCCGTCGCAGGCCACCAGCGACCAGGCCAACTGCTCGGTCCAGTTGCGCGCTTCCACACGCGGCAGCAGGAAGTCGTTGACGCGCAAGGCAGTTTCGAAGAAGGGCACCATGTCGGCGGAAGCGCCGACCACGCCGGCGTTCCACATCGCCAGACCCCGGACGTCGGCCACCCCCATCTTGCGCAGCTCGGCGCCGTGCTTGTCCACCGCGGCGAGATAGTCCGGGAAGAAGCCGGGACCAAACACGCCTTCGTTGACGTGCATGCAGCTGGCCTTCCCCTCTTCCAGCCGGGCGAACAACTCGTCCGGCACGCGCAGCCAGCGGGTATCGCAATCCACGTACAGCACGGCGGTGCCCAGTTCACGCGCCGCCTTGAGCATCACTTCCAGCTTGATACGGTGCACGTAGTCGAACTGGCCCCGATAAGCTTGCAATTGCGCCCGGCTCAAGGTCTCCGTGAGGACCAGCGGGTGCGCGGGCACGCTGTCCGGCGCGTCGGTGTACACCATGATCTTCACGTCCTGCCGCTGCTGCTTCAGCAGCAGATGCAACAGGCTCAACACGGAAAAGCGGGTCTGGTCGTAGTATTTCTTGCCGCCGTGGGACAGGTAAACGATGTGGATCGCCATGGCCTCAACCTTGCAGATGTGGATGCGCGCGCCGCCGGCCGGGATCTGCCAGGCCCTGCCGCCGCCGGCGCGCCGGAATCATAGTGCCTGTTTACAATTTGTTGCGCGTCGGCGATACGGCGTTGAAAATACCTTCGAAATGCTCATGTACCGTGTGTACATTCCGCTTTCTCAGTCGTTTTCGCCTTGTCTCGCTCTTGCTCGCTAGATCGCCAACAGACTCTGATAGAAAAAAGGCAGCCTGAGCTGCCTTTTTCTGGGTGTCCACCGTGTTCTCGGCGCTTAGCGCTTGAAGAAGCCGCCGAACTTTTGGTTGAACTTGTCAACGCGACCGGCGGTGTCGACGATCTTTTGCTTGCCGGTGTAGAACGGGTGGCAGTTGGAGCAAACTTCAATGCCGAACGCGTCCTTGGACATGGTGGACTTGGTCACGAACTGGCTACCGCAGGAGCAGGTAACGGTCAGGTCTTTGTAAGTCGGGTGAATATCGGTTTTCATCTGTCTTCCTTTCAAATCGGGTACAGGGGATTTGCCTGTACTGCTTGCGAAACTATCGATTATCCGCGCTTTGCCGCCGCTTGACAAGTGCAAAATCTACTGTCAACGGCGGCGGCAACGACTCAGGCGCGACGCCAGATAGTGCCCTGGGCCCCATCCTCCAGCACGATACCCTTGGCGGTCAGCTCGTCGCGGATGCGGTCGGACTCCGCCCAGTTCTTGCTGGCTCGCGCGTCCTTGCGCGCCTGGATCAGCGCTTCCACGGCTTCGGCCGACAGCTCGTCGTCGCCGACGCCGCCCTTGAGAAACTCCTCCGGGTCGCGCTGCAGCAGGCCCAGCACGCCGCCCAAGTCCTTCAGCAGCCGCGCCTGCCGCGGGTCGCGGCTCTTATTGACTTCGCCGGCCAGTTCGAACAGTACCGCCACCGCTTCCGAAGAATTGAAGTCGTCGTTCATCGCCGCCTGGAAGCGCGCTGCGAACGGGTCCTTCCAGTCTATGCCTGCGGCGGCCGGCAGCTCCAAGCCGCGCAAGGCGGTGTAGAGCCGGGTCAGGCCGTGCTTGGCATCGACGAGGATGCTGTCGGTGTAGTTCACCGGGCTGCGGTAATGGCTGCGCACGATGAAGAAGCGGATCACCTCGCCGTCGAAATGGCCCAGCACGTCACGGATGGTGAAGAAGTTGCCCAGCGATTTGGACATTTTCTCGCCGTCGACGTTGATGAAGCCGTTGTGCAGCCAGTAGTTGACGTACTGGTGACCGTGCGCGCCCTCGGACTGGGCGATTTCGTTCTCATGGTGCGGGAACTGCAGATCCTCGCCGCCGCCGTGGATGTCGAAATGCTCGCCCAGGTGATGACAGCTCATTACCGAGCACTCGATATGCCAGCCCGGACGCCCCGGACCCCACGGGCTGTCCCAGGACGGCTCGCCCGGCTTGGCGGCCTTCCACAGCACAAAGTCCAGCGGGTCGCGCTTGTGCGGATCCACTTCCACCCGCTCGCCGGCGCGCAGCTTGTCCAGGGTGCGGCCGGACAACTTGCCGTAGCCCTCGAACTCGCGCACCGCGTAATACACATCGCCGTTGTCGGCGGCGTAGGCCTTGCCGTTGGCGATCAGTTTTTCGATCAGGGCCACCATGCCCGGCACGTGCTGGGTGGCGCGCGGCTCGAACGTCGGCGACAACAGGCCCAACGCCGCGGCGTCCTGGCGCATGTCGGCGATGGTCTCTTCCACCAGTTGCTGCGGCAGAATGCCGCGCTCCGCGGCGCGCTTGATGATTTTGTCCTCGATATCGGTGATGTTGCGCACATAGGTGGCGTCGTAGCCGGAGGCGACGAACCAGCGGTAGATCACGTCGAAGGCCGTCAGCATACGCGCGTGGCCGATATGACAGAGGTCGTAGACCGTCATGCCGCACACGTACATACACACCTTGCCGGGCTCGATGGGTTTGAACTCTTCTTTCTGGCGGGTCAGGGTGTTATACACGGTCAACATGATGGAACCTATTAGAGGTTGGGTCAAAAAGAACAATTGTAACAGAGCCGTCAAGTCCTCCGCATCGCGATTGTGTCGCGACTGGCGGCCGGCGATGCGCTTGGCCGCCAGATGGCGGATAATGGGCTTTTTTCCCCTAGCCCTGGTCCGCCATGAGCCATACCCCGCTTTCCGACGCCGACTACCAACGCCTGGCCGCCACCCTGAACCGCTTCCTGCCGCAGCAAGGCATGAACCTGGAACGCCTGGACGGCTTTTTCGCCGCCCTGCTCAGCGGCCCGGAACAGATCAAGCCTACCGAATGCCTGCCCATCATCATCGGCGAAGCCTTCGACGACGATTCCGCCTTCCCCAGCGACAAGGCGCTGGAACAGTTCGCCAAACTGTTGATGGGACATTGGCTGGACATCTCCGCCTCGCTGCGCGAAGACGGCGCCTTCCAGCCCTGGCTGGAGCCGGACGCCGCCGGCGAGCTGCGCGGCAACGACTGGGCCGAAGGCTTCTCCGAAGGCATGCAGTTGCTGAACGAGGACTGGGGCCTGCTGTTCGATGACCCGGAACACGCGCCTCTGTTGGAGCCCATCCTGACCCTGGCTTTCGAGCGCAATCCGGACCCGGAAGTGCAAGTTCCCGCGCTGACGCCGACGCAACGCGAGCAGTGCCTATCCGCACTGTCAGAATCCGTACATGGTATTCACCGCTTCTTCGCCGCCATCCGCCGCCGGCTGGAAGAGGAGGAACAAGAGCTGGAGCGCCGGCAACGGAGCTGAGCCGGTCAACCGGGCCGTGGCGGCTGCGTTGATAAGCAGGCCGGCGCAAGCCGTCCTCCCACTGCCACAGGACCCGTCATGAATCCCATCGAAGCCCTGCTGTTCGCCGTCATCCAAGGCGTCAGCGAACTCTTTCCCGTCAGCAGCCTGGGGCACGGCGCGCTGATCCCGGACTGGCTGCACTGGTCCATCAACCGGACGAGCCCGGACTTCCTGCCCTTCATGGTAGTGCTGCACCTGGGCACCGCCGCCGCGCTGCTGCTGTATTTCCGCCGCGATTGGCTGCAATTGATCAGCGGCTTTCTCAAGGCCCGCGGCAAGGCAGACAATCCGGAAGCCCGGCTGCTGTGGCTATTGATCGCCGGCACCGTTCCGGCCGGCCTGCTGGGCCTGCTGCTGGAGAAGCAACTGCGCGCGCTGTTCGCCAGCGCCACCGCGGTGCTGATCTTCCTCAGCCTGAACGGCCTGCTCCTGCTGTGGGGCGACCACCTGAAACGAAGGCAAGCCCATCTGGATCTGGAAAGACTAAGCCTGCCGGACGCGATCAAGATCGGCGCCGGCCAGGCGCTGGCCCTATTGCCCGGCTTCTCTCGCTCGGGCGCCACCCTGGTGGCCGGCCTTGCTCACGGCCTGGATTACGCCTCGTCCGCGCGCTTCTCTTTTCTGCTGGCCACCCCCATCATCGCCGCCGCCGGCGTGCTGGAAGTGCCCAAGCTGGCGCATAGCCAAGCTTCGGCAGGGCTGCTACTGTCTTGTGGCCTGCTGTCCGGCGCCTGCGCTTACGCCAGCACGGCTTTTTTGATGCGCTATTTCAAGAAAAGCGAGATCGAATCCTTGCGGCCATTTGGCTACTACTGCCTGCTGGTGGGGCTGGGCGGCCTGCTGATCAAGCTGATTTAAGAACCCGCTTACGATCTGTTGGACAGTGGCGATACCCAAAGGGGGCTCGGCCAGTGCGCCTTGCCTCCCCTTGGCTTGCGAGATCGTAAACATCCTCCAAATACTTCAAGCCCGCTTCTCAATACGCATACCATTGCAACAAACAGGATTCCAATCATATATTTGAACAAATTTTGAGCACAGCTTATTGGACTGATCGGTCTAGTGCTTTAGAATCGGAGAAATAATATCCAGGGCCGCTCTCGACAGTGGCCCTAACTAATTTTTTGAAGAATGAGTGTTTTGGAAGAAAAAAGAAACGAGCGCCTGCCCGCGGACCTGGCCAGGCGCGCAACCGCCATTATCGAACTACCCGATGGCGTGCTGGTCACTGCGGCCAGAGGCGGCCGGTACAATCTTCCTGGCGGCAAGGCCGCCCGCGGCGAACTGCGCTCCCAGGCGCTGATCCGCGAAGTGCGGGAAGAAACCGGCTTGCGCATCAACTCCATGCTATACCTGTTCGATCACATCACCCCGTTCAACGCGCACAAGGTTTACCTCTGTATTGCGCAGGGCCAGCCGCGCCCGCAGGGAGAGATCGAACGCATCGCGCTGGTATCGTCGCCGGACACCGATATGGATTTGTTCATAGAAGGCCGCGCCATCCTGCGACGCTACGCGCGGCTGCGCGGCGAGGTCACCGCCAAGGGCGACGCGCTGCGCGCGTTGCTGGGGCTGGCCCGCTACATCGCCAAAGTGGATTGAGCCCGCCTGAGCGCCGTCGCGCTCGCCATGCAAAACAGGACATGCCAAGGCATGTCCTGTTGCTTTTCCAAACCGTGGTTCAGGCTCAAATGCCGGTTGTCGGCGCCGAGCCCTCCCCTCCGCGCGCGGCGTCGGCCACGCCGGCGGGCAAATCCACCCAGCCCGCCGCGGAACCCAGCGACAAAGCCCCGGCCAGCAGCACCATGGCCACCGGCGCGAACAACAATACGCCAAGCGCCACCCGCAGCCGGTGAATTCCGGACACCACGGCCAGCGCGTTGACCAGCACCAAGATGCCGAAGATGGACAACACCGCGTTGACCGCCAGCGCCGCGTCGTCCGGCAACCAGCTGGTCAGCGGCTCGATGAACTGCAGACCGCTGGCCACCGCCACCAGGCCGAACAGCGAGCCATGACCGTCCCATTTGGCAAAACGCAGCCATAAACCGATGAAGCTGGCGAAACACAGGGTTTCCGCCAAGGTGAACAACACCATGAACAGCATGCGTCCGGTCAGGTTGTTGCCCAGCTCGGCAGTGTCCGCGCTGGCCACAAGGCCCAGCGCAATCAGAAACAGCAGGGTCTGCCAGCGCGGATACTGATACTCGCCCAGGGGCTTGACCCGGAAGCGAAGCAAATCCACCACATCGTCAATCAGCAGGCGCATGTCCGCTCTCAGTCAAAGACTACCGTCTTGTTGTTATAGGACAGCACGCGGTTGTCCATATGCCAGCGCACGGCGCGCGACAGCACCACTTTCTCCAAATCGCGGCCTTTTTGGATCAAATCGTCCACTTCGTCGCGATGAGAAATGCGGGTGACTTCCTGCTCAATGATCGGGCCTTCGTCCAGATCCTCGGTCACATAGTGGCTGGTGGCGCCGATCAGCTTGACCCCGCGCGCAAAAGCGCGGTGGTAGGGCTTGGCGCCGTCGAAGGCGGGCAAAAAGCTGTGATGGATGTTAATCACCCGGTCCGGATACCGCTCAACGAACTTGTGCGACAGAATCTGCATATAACGCGCCAGCACGATGAAGTCCACGCCGGCTTCTTCCAACAAACGGAACTGCTCGGCCTCGGCCTCGGCCTTGTTGTCCTTGGTGACTTTGATCACATGGAAGGGGATGCCGTTGAACTCCACCAGCCTGCGGCAGGTTTCGTGGTTGGAAATCACCAGCGGAATCTCGCAGTCCAGTTCGCCGATGCGCCAGCGGTGCATCAGGTCCACCAGACAGTGCTCGTACTGCGACACGAAGATGGCCATCCGCGGCTTGCGAGTGGACAGCGACACTTTCCAATTCATCGCGTGCTCGTCGGCAATCGGCTGGAAGGCGGCGGCGAAATTCTCCATCGGCAGGGTGAAACCGTTCACATCCCACTGCACCCGCATCAGGAACAGGTTTTCGCTGGTGTCCTGATGCTGGTCCGCGTGCATGATGTTGGCGTTGTAGGTCATCAGGAAGTTGGCGATCGCCGCCACCAGGCCCTTCTTGTCCGGCGCGCTGATCAACAGCGTGGCCGATTGCTTGTCTTGACTCATGATCGGATTTGCTTACTGCGAACTAAAACGGACGATTTTACGATAGCCGGGCCGCCAGCGTCTTGCTTTGTTTGCAAGCGTTTGTCGCCAATGCCGTCGATAAAACAAAAACGCCGCCGCCGCGGCTGCGGCGATGGCGTTTTTGACGGAACGGGCGCGCCGTTCAAGCGTGCATATTGGCGGAATCCAAAGTGTTCTGCAGCAAGGTAGCCACCGTCATCGGCCCCACGCCGCCCGGAACCGGGGTAATGAAGCCCGCGCGCTCGGCCGCCGAAGAGAATTCCACGTCGCCACACAGCTTGCCGCTGTTCAGCCGGTTGATGCCCACGTCGATCACCACCGCGCCCGGCTTGATCCATTCGCCCTTGACGAAGTTAGGAATGCCCACCGCCGCCACAACGATGTCGGCCGCGGCCACTTCAGCGGCCAGATCGGCGGTGGCACTGTGACACACCGTCACCGTGGCCCGCGCCAGCAGCATTTCCAAGGCTTGGGGACGGCCAACGATATTGGAGGCGCCGACGATCACCGCCTTCTTGCCCTTGGGATCAATGCCATACTCTTCCAGCAGCGTCATCACGCCGCGAGGAGTGCACGGCCGCAGCAAGGGCATCTTGATCGCCAGCCGGCCCATATTGTAGGGATGGAAGCCGTCAACATCCTTTTTAGGATCGATGCGCTCGATCACCGCCTGCGGATCAATCTGCTTGGGCAGCGGCAGCTGCACCAGAATGCCGTCGACATCCGCGTCGGCGTTCAAGCGATCAATGATATCCAGCAGTTCCTGTTGGCTGGTGCCGGCCGGTAAGTCGTAGGCCAAGGAACGGATGCCGGCTTTCTCGCAGGAGCGCTTCTTGCTGCCCACGTACACCGCGGACGCCGGGTCCTCGCCCACCAGAATCACCGCCAGCGCCGGGGCGCGCTTGCCCGCGGCCAGGCGCGCCTGCACGCCCTCGCCCACCTGGGCGATCAGTTTTTCCGCTACCGCTTTGCCGTCAATCAGTTGTGCTGCCATGGGCCGGTTCCATAAAGAAGCTGAAAAAGAAGGCGCATATTCTCGCATTTTTCGGCCGCTTCCGAAATGCCGCTGCGCAACAAAACTTACTTAACATCAAGATAAATAAAGGGAACTGCCACCTCCTCCGCCACGCGGCCAATATTGCGCCCCAGAACGGCCGCAATTTAATTGCAAACAGGTGTTGACAGCCTAAATCGCCATCCGTATAGTTGCGGTCTCTGTCGTCGGGGCGTAGCGCAGCCTGGTAGCGCACCTGATTTGGGATCAGGGGGTCGCGAGTTCGAATCCCGCCGCCCCGACCAGACGAGGCAAACCCGACCTGAGCGCCCGTAGCTCAACCGGATAGAGCACCGGCCTTCTAAGCCGGGGGTTACAGGTTCGAGTCCTGTCGGGCGCGCCAAAGTAGTTGTGGTACAATGCAGTCGTTTTTCAGTGGTGGATGTAGCTCAGTTGGTAGAGTCCAGGATTGTGATTCCTGTTGTCGTGGGTTCGAGCCCCATCATCCACCCCACCCTATTTCAAGTTGCCGCCTCATGGCGTCGGCTCACCGCTTTCGGCGGTGGATGTAGCTCAGTTGGTAGAGTCCAGGATTGTGATTCCTGTTGTCGTGGGTTCGAGCCCCATCATCCACCCCAAATCTTAAAAAACCCGGCCAAACGCCGGGTTTTTTCATTTTTGCGACTCATAAGGTCAGTTTTGGGCCTTGTCTGACAGTTCAAGCTCCGTATAATCGAATACATTTGCATGACACCGCTTGACTGACGACGACACCCACCACCATGACCACCATGCAGCCGATCAAGCGCCAGACGCTCACCAGTGCCGTAACCGAATCCTTGCGCCAGCGCATTCTCTCCGGGGAATTCGCCGATGGCCAACAACTGCGCCAAGAGGCGCTGTCCAATGAATACGGCGTCAGCCGGGTGCCGGTGCGCGAGGCGCTGCGCCAGCTGGAAGCCGAAGGCCTGATCCAGATCATCGACCACAAGGGCGCACTGGTGTCCAAGTTGTCGCTGGAAGACGTGCTGGAACTGCTGGAAATCCGCGCGATGCTGGAGGGCTCGGTTCTCAAAGCCGCCATCCCCTGTCACACCAAGGCCGATCACGATCTGGCCCAGCAAACCCTGCGCGAATTCGAACAAGCGCTGCGCAACAACGACGTGCGCCACTGGGGCGAGTTGAACTCTCGCTTCCATCTTGCGCTGTACCGAGCCGCCAAGCGGCCAAACACGCTGGCGCTGATCGAGCAACTGCACAATAAAACCGACCGCTACACCCGAATGCAGATCTTGTTCACCCGCACCATGGAACGGGCGCACGAGGAACACAGCAAATTGCTGGAGCTGTCACGCCAAGGCAAGGCCGATGAAGCCGCGGAATTCATCCGCTTTCACATTCTGTCCGCCGGCCACGCCCTGGAAGACTACCTGCGCAACCAAAGCCCGCAGAACGCCTTGAGCTGAAACCCGCCGCTCCGTCTTCAAATTATTTGAACCTGGCGCGCAATTCTTTGCGCTATCAAGCGCCATGGCGGCGCGTAATAATCCGATCATGCCAACCGCCGGACGCGAGTCCGGCCCCACAGGGAGACATGGTCATGCAACACTCTTTCATCAGCCGGGAAGCGGAGCGCCTGGTCGACGGCCAAGCGGTGACCGACGGCGCAGGCGTGCGCCTGCTTCGCGTGCTCACCGCCGATCTGCAGCGACGGCTGGACCCATTCCTGATGCTGGACGAATTCCGCTCCGACAATCCCGGCGATTACATCGCCGGCTTCCCCAGCCATCCGCACCGGGGCTTCGAAACCGTCACCTATATGCTGGCGGGCCGCATGCGCCACCGCGACAACGCCGGCAACGAAGGCCTGCTCGGACCCGGCGGCGTGCAATGGATGACCGCCGGCCGCGGCATCGTCCATTCGGAACTGCCGGAACAGGAAGACGGCCTGATGCATGGCTTCCAGCTGTGGCTGAACCTGCCGGCGGAACGCAAGCTGTGCGCGCCGTGGTATCGCGACATTCCCGCCGCCGAGATTCCAACAGCCCCGACCGACGGCGCGGCGCGGCTGATCGCCGGGCGTTGGCGCGGCCAGGCCGGCGCGGTGGAGCGCGAGCTCACCGAACCGCTCTATCTGGATCTGCATCTTGACGCCGGAGGCGAAGAGGCGCTGGAGATACCCTCCGGCCACAACGCGTTCATCTACGTCTACCAGGGAGAGGTCGCCGTCGGTGCACAGCAACGCGGCGTCAAGGCAAGACAGATGGCGGTGCTGGACAATCGCAACGGCAGCAACGGCGTCAGCGTTCGCGCCGAGATCGACAGCCGCTTGTTGCTGATTGCCGGCAAGCCCTTGGGCGAACCCATCGCCCAGTGGGGGCCGTTTGTGATGAATACCCGCGAGCAAGTGGAAGAAGCCATAGCTGATTTCCGCGACGGACGTTTCTAAGAACCTGTTTACGATCTGTTGCGCGTCGGTGATACGGCGTTGAAAACAACTTCGAAATGCTCATGTACCATGCGTACACCCCGCTTCCTCAGCTGTTTTCGCCTTGTCTCACCTTAGCTCGCGAGATCGTAAACACGTCCTAAGAACCCGTTCAAAGTTTCGCGAGCGAGACTTGAACACCCCCTAAACGCAACTCATTGCCTGGAGCCGCCATGCCGCTGCTTACTCAAACCATCGTCAGTCTGGACCGCGACATCGGCTTTCCGGTGCGCCGCCTGTTGCCCACCCGCCAGGCGCGCCGGGTCGGCCCCTTCGTATTTCTCGATCACATGGGTCCGGCCCATTTCGCCGCCGAAGGCAGCGCCGGCGATGTGCGGCCCCACCCTCACATCGGCCTGGCCACCGTCACCTATCTGTTCTCCGGCGCGATGATGCACCGCGACAGCCTGGGCACGGTGCAGCGCATCGAGCCCGGCGCGGTCAATCTGATGACCGCCGGCAGCGGCATCACCCACTCCGAGCGGGTGCCGGCCGACATCCGCCAACAAGGCGTGGCGGTGGAAGGCATGCAGCTGTGGCTGGCGCTGCCGGACGAACTGGAAGAATGCAAACCCGCCTTCGCCCACTATCCGGCCGAGGATTTGCCGCGCTGGAACCAGGCCGGGGTGGAATTGAATCTGCTGATCGGCGCCGGCTGGGGCCGGCTCTCGCCGGTCGCCTATCCGCTGCCGGTGTTCTACGCCAGCGCCGTCATGCCTGCCGGCGCGCGGTTGACGCTGCCGGAAGGCGTGGACGAACTAGCCGCCTATGTCGCCTCCGGAGAGTTGGACGTGGACGGCGCCGCGCTGGGCTCCAATCAGTTGGGCCTGCTGCAAACCGGCCAAGGCGGCGAACTGCTCGCGCTCAGCGACAGCCGGGTAATGCTGCTAGGCGGCACGCCGCCGGCCAGCCCGCGTTATCTGGACTGGAACTTCGTGTCCAGCAACCGCGATCGTTTGGCTCAGGCGCGCGCGGACTGGATTGCGCAGCGCTTCCCGATGGTGCCGGGGGAGACGGAGTTCATTCCCCTGTGAGAACCTGTTTACGATCTACTACGCTTCAGCGATACGGCATTGAAAACGTCTTCAAAATGCTCATGTGCCGTGTGTACATTCAGCCGTTTTCGCCTTGCCTCGCCCTTGCTCGCGAGATCGGAAACACGTTCTAAGGGAACAGCCCCAAAACAAAACCCCCGCCAGTTTCCTGACGGGGGTTTTCGCTTGGATCGAACGCCTTACTTGCTCTGAATGCCGCCTTGTACCACGGTCGACGTATTCTGATGTTCGGCGCGGATCAGCGGCGCCTTGCCGGAAGTCACGTCGCTGACAGCCTGTTTCAGAATGCCGGACGGCGTGCTGTTCAGCTTGACCCCGCCGCCGCCGTTGTAGCGCTCAGTGGCGATATCGGTGGTTTCCACTTTGGATTCGCCCAGGTCCACCTTGCCGTTGGCGGACGAAACGGTCGCGCCGGTCAGCTGGGTCTTTCCGCCCACTTGCAGCGTCACGCCGTCTGCGCCGGCGATACCGGTGACGGTACCCACCGAGTTGTCGCGTTTGACGCTGACGTCCACATCGGCCTTCAGCTCGGTGCCCTTGTCCTGGGCATTCAACAGCTTGTCCTTCAGCGTATTGCCGCCTTTGCGCGCCAGAGTGTCCAGCGTGCCGGACTTGGCCGGTCCGGAAATCGGCTGCTCGGGCAGGGTGACGGTTTCACTGTTGACGTTGAAGCTCACCGCATTAGTGGTGTCTTCCTTCAGGCCCTTGTTGAAGGCGAAGCGTTCATACTTCTCCTTCACCTTGTCGGACGCGGCGTTGACCAGCTCGGTGCCCTTCTCTTTCACCTTGTCCTTCAGCGGGCCGGCTTTGTCGGCGGCCTGGTCAACCAGGCTGGCTTCCTTGCCGTTGGAGCTGTTGGCGCCCAGCGACACATCCACCTTCACGCTATTGTCGCGGTCCTGACGGCTTTCCAGCGCCAGTTGGCCGCCCACCTGGCCGGTGACGGTCTTGCCGCTGACATTGGCGCCGGCCAGGGTGGCATTGCCTTCGACGTTCAGCTCCACTTGCTGCTTGGCGGTCACGGCGGCGTTGGCGTTGCTCAGCTTGTCCTGCTGGTCCACCTTCACCTCCAGACCGGCTTTGACGTCATGCACATTCTTGGTGCTGTCAGGCTTGATCTGACCGTTTTCCTTATCGCTGCTGGCCTTGTTGCCGCCGCCGATATTGCCGGCCACGCTCCAGTTGTTGCGCTGGCTGCTGGACTGCGCCGACTCCAGGCGGACATCGCCCTGGCTGTCCAGTTTGACGCTGTCGCCCTGCAACTGGGTGCCGCTCAGGCGGACGCCGCCGTTGCCGGCTTCTACGCTGGCTTGGCCGCCGCTGATCACGCTGCCGCCTGCCTGGCTGCGACTGGACTCGTCGGTGCTGGCGTAATTGCCGCCGGCGCCCACGTTGAAGCCCTTGCTTGCCTTCTCTTGACCGTTGCTCTGGCTGCCGCCGGCTTTGACATCGAAGCCCCACTCGCTGCCGGATTTGTCGGCGCTGGATTCGGCTGCCTTGAACTCCACCTTGCCACCCTTCAGCGCCACGTCGCCGCGGCTGGCGATCTTGTCGCCCTGCAGGGCCAGCTTGCCCCCGGCCGTCAATGCCACGCCGGCATCGGCGTCCACGCCGCCGGTCACGGCGACACTAGAGTTGGCTTGCTGCTTGTCCACGTTCACCGCCACCCCGCCGCTGCCGCCGACATTCTTGCCGCCGCCTTCGATCGGGCTGGTGGTGATGGCCAGGTTGGCCTTGCCGCCCACGGTGCGCTGCTCGCTGCTACTGGTGTTGTTCGCCTGGGTGAAGCTCAGGTCGCCGCCTGCGTTGACGCTGGCCGCGCCCTTGCCGCCGGCGATGGCTACGCCCTGATAAGCAGCGTTGTTGTCCACCTCCACCTTGACGCCGTTGCCGGCGCGGATGCCGCCGGTCACCGCGGTGGAGCTGGACGAAGCGCTGGTCACCGTGCTGCCGCTTCCTGCCGCCTTGACGTTCACGTCCTCGCCGGTGGTGGTGTAGACGCGCACGCCCACATCCGCCTCGGTCTTGCTGCCGCTCTGGCTCTGGGTATTGGCCGCGGCGGTGAACTGATGGCTATCCGCCTTGATCTCTACCGTGTTGCCGGCCTGGTACTGGGTCCCCTGGTCAGTGAGCCCGGCCTTGGCGTCCACCTTGATGTTGCCGCCATTCAGGCTGCTGGCCTGCGCGGTGCTGGACTGGCGGGTCTCAGTGCCCACGCCGGCCTTAACGCCAAGATCCACGCCCAGATTGGCCGCGCCCAAATCGCCTGCGGCGCCGGCCGCTCCGATCACATCGCCCTTGGCTACTTTTTCACCAGCCGCCACCAACGGACGGGTCACGCCGCCGTAATCGGCGTTGACGCCCACTTCCACGCCCCAGTGGCTGCTGTCGGTAGTGGTTTTCTGGGTGCTGTTGGCCGCCTGGTTGTCAATGCGGCCGCCGGCCAGCTTGATGTCGCCGTCAGCCTTGACCTGGGTGCCCTGATTGCGGATTTCGCCGTCGCCGTTTCCGGCTACGATGCTGACACCCCCCTTGGAGCTGATGGCGCTGACCTGGGCGGTACTGCTCTCGGACTGGCTACGGCTGTTCTTCTGGTCCACGCCCAGCGCCACGCCGGTCTTGTCCAGGCCGGCGTCGATATAGATGCCGCCGCCGGTGACGCTGCTGCTCTTGCTTTCCTTCACGGTGTCCTGCGCCGCGTTCAGGCTGACGTTCTGACCGCTGAGGGCCGCGCCGCCGGCGCCGGCGTTCAGCTTGGAGCCGGTCACCGTCAGATCGCCCTGGGCGTTGAGCGCCACCTTGTCGCCGGACAGCGTCGCCGCCTGGTTCTGGGTCGCGTCGCGGTCCACGCTGCTGCTACTGTGCTCGATGCGCACGCCGCCGCGGTACTGCTTGTCCCCGGTGACCTCGCCAACGCCGCGCAAGGCCAGCTCGGTATCCTTGCTCTCGACCGTGTCGCGGGTCTGCGACGCCGCCACCTTGATGTCGCCGTTGGCGGTTACGTTCAATTCGCCGCCGGCTCGCACCTGGCTGCCGCTGATCGCCACGTCCTTGGCGGACTGGATGGTCAGATTGGTGTCGGACTTCAGCTCGGCGTTGACCGCTTGCTGTTGGCTGGCATTGCCCTTGCTGCTGCTCTTGGTGATGTTGAAAGCGGTGCCGCTGCGCTGATCGGTACGGGTTTGCGATTGATTGACCACGCTATCAATACTGATGTCGCCGTTGCGGCTCACCGCCACCGCATTCTGCTCGCCGCGGGCGCGGCTGCCGGCAATGGCCACGCTGTCGCCGCGCAGCGTCAGCTTGCCGCCAGCGGTCAGATCGCTGCCGGTGTTGACGGTATCGGTCTTGCCGTTGTCGCGGTTGCCCCCGCCGCCGATGCCGCCCCAGTAAACCTGGTCGTTGCGCTGGCTATTCTGGTTTGTCGTCTGCTGCACGCCCAGGCCGAGCGCGCCGCCCGCGTCAAGGGAGGCGTCGCGGCCGGCGGCCAGCTTGGTCGCCTTGGCGTCAATATCGCCGCGGGCGCGGATATCCAGATCACGCCCGGCGCGCAGCTGGCTTTGCGCCAGACGCTGTTCGGTGGACGCGTTGTCCCAGGAACCTGTTTCCAGGCTGGCGCCGTCGTTCTTGCGGTTGCCCCGGTCGCTACGGGTGTCGGTTTCCGTCACCCCGCTCAGCTTCACGCCGCCGTCGGCCTGCAAACGGATGTCCTGGCCAGCGCTGACGCTGCCGCCGCGAATGGCGATCTGGCCGCGCGGCTGCGCGCCGTCCGCCGCCTGATTGTCCGCCGCCGGCGCCGCCGCGATCAGCGTGGCATCCTGCTCGGCGCGAATGCGCACGCCTTCCTGACGCTGACTGGTTTCACTCTGGTCGCGGTTGTACGCCCAAGAATTTTTCCAGGCGTGATTGCTGCTGCTGGACGCGCTTTCCGCTACTTGGCTATCCAGCGTCAGATCCTTGCCGCTAAGCGCCACATTGCGGCCGCTGATGTCGGTGGCGGCCAAGGTCGCCGCGTCGCCGGCGCTAAGTGTCACATCGTCGCGCGCGCTGATGACGCTGCGCTTGATGCGGGTGTCGCTGCTATTGCTGGCGGTATTGGTCTCGCCGGTTTTCCAGATGAACCAGCTCTCGTCGTGGCCGCTGTCTTGAGCGGTGGAGGTTTCCGCCCGCCCACGGCTGTCTATTTGCCGCGCGGCCAAAGCCACCTTGCCTTCGCTGGCGCGGATCTGCGCGCCTTCCAGCGCCAGTTTGCCCTGGCGCGCCTCCACCGACACTTCTTGCGCGCCGTTCAGGCTACCGCCCACATTGACGCCCGCGCCGTCCGCGGTGCTGATGATGTTGATGCGGCCGGCCTGCATCGCCCCCAGAAACACACTATCCAGCGAGCCCACGCCCTCAGGCGCCTTGTCGCTGCGCAGCACCTTGGCGTCCTTGCCTTGGTAATCCACCAAGTTGAAGCCGGCGCGGACATTAAGCTGCTCGCGCGCGGCCACATTGCCGCGCACATCAATGCGCGGCGCGATCAAATCCAACACATTGACGCCGCTCAGACCGGCGCCGTTAACGGTGAGCGCGTTGCCGTTCATCGCCGCCTGCAGGGAGGCGATGGCCCCGTTCTCGATATTGGCGTTGCCCACCAGCAGAGATGCGCGCGGGGTGTTGATAAAACCGCAGCCGCTGCACGTGATGCCGTTGGGGTTAGCCAGCACATAGTCGGCGGCCTTGCCGAACACTTCCTGCTTGCCCAACAGCAAGGACGGATTACGGCTGATCACCTCGTTCAAGATCACGCTGGCTTCGCGTCCGCCCAGCAGCGCGTTGGCGCCCAGCTGGCCGGCCAATTGCGACTGCCCGCCAACGGCGGAGTTGTTGAACACCGCGCCCGGTTTGCCGACGTTGAAATCCTGGTACTGGTTATGCGACAGACCCGCGGCGCTGGGCGCCACGATATTGACCACCGCCGCGCCGTTGGCAGCGTTGCTCACTTGCGGCTGCGCGCCGTTGCCCCCGGCGACGATGCCGGCCGCCATCGCGGCCTCCACCGCCCAAAACGCCAGTGTCAGCGCCGCGGCGACTTTCCCCGTTACCGATAAGCCGAAATTTATTTTTTTCTTCATGATTTGAGTCCCGTTCATTCAGAGAACAAGCAGATTCGGTCCAAAACCGTCTTTCCAGACAACCCATGTTCCGCGGGCTGAGCCGGCCTGCCAGCCGGGCCCATCCAATGAAACATGCGTTTGATTTCGAATCTACGTCTCTTTTTAAATCAATTCAAATGAAATACTGCCAATATCGCTTAGTCGCTTTCGCGGTTAAATTCTTTCAAAAAATTTCCATGTCGAAAAATAAATACCAAAAGCATCACCAGGACAATGCAAACCTGGCGAACAGCTGATGGCCTTCCTGCTGCCAACCCGCGGGCTTGTACAAGGGCCGGCTGTATTCCAGATCCAGACTGGCCTTGCGATAGCTGAAGGCCAGACCCAGGCTGGCCCCGGCAATGCTTTGCCACTGCTGAACCGAGCGATGCGGCAGCACCCTGCCTCCGTCCAGACCAATCCGCGGCGTCACGCCGACGCCGGCCGCCTCGAAACGACGCGACAAGGTGTTGCGCCAAGACCAGCCGGTTTCCCCGGCCAGGGTATTGCGGCGGAAACCGCGCACCGCACTGGCGTCGGACACATCCATCTGCTCGACGCCGGGCAGATAGTCACGGCTGGTCTGCCCCGTTAGCGCGCTGTTGAGCTGATAAGGCCCGCCGGGCAGACCCAGGCTTTGAAACCAATTCAGCGAAGCCTTCCACTTGGTGAACTGCGGATTGGGGCCGTCCGGCGCACGCGGGTCCGACGCGCTGGCGCCCAGCCAGCGCGTGCCGCGCTGCACGCCGGCGTCGGCGATCAACACGCCGCCGCTGAGTAATTGCAAGCGAGACAAACCCAGCTCGGCCACGCTCAGCGTGGGGCTGGTGATCTCGATCTCGCTGTCGAGAAAGTAATTGCGCACCCGCTTGTGCGTCAGTTGCGCCATCAGCGAGGTGGTCTGGTCCTGGCTTCGGCTCAGTACCCGGTCCACTCGCAGGCCGCTCTGCGCGGTGCGGCCGGACAAATTCACCGCGCTGTACTGCAATTGCAGCGGGTTCAGATAATCTGCGCGGCTGGCGAAGGCGCTGAAAGTCCAATAGCCATAGGGTAGAGAGTAAAACAGCGATTCGCTGCGGCTATGCCGCACCGCGTTGTCGTTGCTGGTGCGCTGCGCCGACACGCTGACGAAGTCGGACAAACCCAGCGGGCTGTCCCAGGACAGACCCAGGCCAGCCTGAACCCGGCCCGTGCTGTCGCGGCCGGTGTTGTCGGCGTTGAAGCTCAAGCGCCAGGGTGCATCCTTGTTGTTGCGCAAACTGAGGATGGAACCGCCGACGGTTTCGCCGGGCAAGATATCCAGCGTCGCCTTGCTGGACGGCAGCCGGTTGGCCTGGTCCAGCCCCTGGTCGGCGTCGTGGATGTTCAGCGGCCGGCCGACCACGCCGGGAAACAAGGTGGCCGGGTTGCTGCGACTATCGTCGCTGACGATTTTCTCCACCCTGCCTTCATGCACGCGCAAGGTCAGCACGCCCTGCTCGTCCGGCCCTTCGGCCGCCACGCGCGCGGCGATATAGCCCTTCTTCAGATAGAGCTGGGTCAAGGCGCGGCTATAGCGGTTCAGCTCCTCGTTGTTCAGGCAATCGCTGGCCAGTTCGCCCAGAGAAGCCACTTCCTTACGGCTCAGCAGCTTGATGCCGGCCAGACGCACGCCCTTGACGCGCAGGCAATCCAGCTCGCTCATGTCCGCGGCTTGCGGCCGCCGCATCATATTGCTGTCCGGCTGCATTTGCCGCAGCCGATGTTGCTGGATGATGGCGTCGAAGCGGCGGCTGTTGTCCTGCAACAGGCGCCGCGAATCGTTTTCCATTTGCTGATGCATGCTGCCAGACATGCCGGGCACTTCCGCGGCCTGCGCCGTCATGCCCCAACAAACGATCCCCGCCATCCGCCAGAACTGGGCTGGAGATGGGTTTTTATATTTAATCATCATCGGATTCGTAACTATTTTTAAATAAAGGAAAACAGAAATTCCATGACGCGTCCAGACTAATGAGAATAATTATCAAATAATGACACTATTACCCAGCCTTGATGCCAGCCTTGCGGCATCAGCGCAACACAAAATGCAATATAAATAAAAAAACCCGGCCAGTGGCCGGGCTTTCCTCTTAGTCGTTTGATTATGAAATATCTTTCAGAAGATCAGAAAAAACTTATTCGAACACAAAGTGGGCGCGCTTGATATTGCACAGCAATTCATAGGCAATGCTGCCGGCGGCGGCGGCCACCTCGTTGACCGATACCGTATCCCCCCACAACTCCACCTCGCTGCCAATGCCCGCGGCGGGCAAGTCGCTCAAGTCCACGGTGATCATGTCCATCGACACCCTGCCGATGATGCGCGAACGGCGGCCGTCCACCGCCACCGGGCTGCCGCTGGACGCCAGCCGCGGATAACCGTCGGCGTAGCCCCCGGCGATCAGGCCCACCCGAGTAGGCCGATCGGTGACAAAGTTGTTGCCGTAGCCGATAGGCTCCCCGGCGGCCAGTTCACGCACGCTGAAGATCCGGCTTCTCAGCCGCATCACCGGTTTCAACGCATCGCCTTGCGGAAAACCCGCCGGCAAAGGGCTGGCGCCGTAGAGCAGGATGCCGGCACGCCCCCAGTCGCGACGCGACCGCGGATGGCACAGGATGCCGGCGGAATTGGCCACGCTCTCCTCCCCCGGCAAGCCCGCGGTGGCGGCGTCGAAGGTTTCGATTTGCGCCAGCGTCATCGGCACCGTCGGCTCGTCGGCGCGGGCGAAGTGGGTCATCTTGACGATGCTCTCCGCCTTGCCGCTGGCCTGCAGCCGTTCCCAGGCCGCGCGGTAATGCTGCGGCAGGAAGCCCTCGCGATGCATGCCGCTGTCCAGCATCAGCCAGACTCGGAACGGCGCGGCCGGCTGCGCTTCTTCCAACATGCGCAGTTGCTCTTCGCTCTGCACCACCAGCCACAGCCGGTGGCGCTCGACCTCGGCCAGCTCGGCCGCCTCGAACACGCCCTCCAACAGCAGAATGGGCGCGCTCACGCCGGCGGCGCGCAGTTGCAACGCTTCCTCCAGACAGGCTACGGCGAAACCGTCGGCTACATCGGCCAGCGCCTGGGCGCAACGCGCCGCGTCGTGGCCGTAGCCATTGGCCTTCAGCACCGCCAATACCCGCCCGCCATGCTGACGCTTAGCCAGCAGGTAGTTGTCGCGCAGGTATTGGGTGCGAATGGCGGCGATCAGCGGCCGCATGCTCAAGCGCCCGCCACGGCCGGACGAGCCGCCGGCACCACCAGGGTTTCGCCCTGTTTGGCGTAGCGCTGCATGGACAGGCCATCCAGGCTGATCTCCGGCTTGGCGCCGGTGATAATGTCGGCCAGCACCTTGCCGGAGCCGGCCCCCATGGTCCAACCCAGGGTGCCGTGGCCGGTGTTCAGCGACAGATTGGCGAAGCGAGTGCCTCCCACGATGGGAGTGCCGTCCGGCGTCATCGGACGCAGGCCGGTCCAGAAGCTGGCGGCCGGGATGTCGCCGCCATTCGGGTACAAATCGCGCACTACCATTTCCAGCGTTTCGCGACGGCGCGGGTTCAGCGACAAATCGTAGCCGGACAACTCGGCCATGCCCCCGACGCGGATGCGATCATCGAAGCGGGTGATCGCCACCTTGTAGGTTTCGTCCAGCACCGTGGACACCGGCGCGCCGGCCGGGTTGGTGATCGGCACCGTCAGCGAATAGCCCTTGACCGGGTAGACCGGAATGTCGATGCCCAGCGATTTGACCATGTCGCGGGAGAAGCTGCCCATCGCCACCACGTAGTGATCCGCGGTCAGCAAATCGTCGCCGACACGGATGCCGGTAATGCGCTTGCCGTTGCTCTCAATGCCGTCCACAGTCACGCCGAAGCGGAATTCCACGCCCTTGGCGCGCGCCATCTCGGCCAGGCGCGCGGTGAACAGATTGCAGTCGCCGGTTTCGTCATTGGGCAGTTGCAGGCCGCCGCTGAGCTTGTGTTTGACGCTGGCCAGCGCCGGCTCCACCTCCGCGCAGCCGTCCCGGTCCAACACTTTGAAGTCCACGCCGCACTCCTTGAGCACAGCGATATCCTTGCTGACGCCGTCCACTTGAGCCTGGCTGCGGAACAGCTGCAGCGTGCCGCCCTGGCGCGCTTCGTAGCCGATGCCGGTTTCTGCGCGCAGCTCTTTCATCTTGTCGCGGCTGTATTCGGCCAGACGCATCATCCGGCTCTTGTTGACCGCGTAAGCGTCTTCATTACAATTGGCCAGCATCTTGGCGATCCATTGCAGCTGATACAAGCTGCCGTCCGGCTTCACCGCCAACGGCGCATGGCGCTGGAACAGCCACTTGGCCGCCTTCAGCGGAATGCCCGGCGCGGCCCAGGGCGTGGAGTATCCGGGGGAAATCTGGCCGGCGTTGCCAAAACTGGTTTCCAGCGCCACGCCCTCCTGACGCTCCAGCACCGTCACCTCGCAGCCCGCCTTGGCCAGATACCAAGCCGTGGACACGCCCAACACACCGCCGCCCAGCACGATCACCTTCATTTTATCTCTCCGTTTGCAGCACTACATGTCTATAGTGATTTTGCGTAGTATATTAATGAAACACTGGGTTTTTTCACCAAAGTAGCGTTAAACTACAGATTTTTAAACTGCAAACTTTTATATACACAGTGAAAACATGAAGAAAAGCGCAAGCGGCGATAAGGCACTGGATAAAACCGATCTGAAAATCCTGCGCCTGCTGCAGAAAAACGGCCGTATCTCGATGACGGAACTCTCTGAAAAGGTGGGACTTTCCACCACGCCGTGCACCGAACGAGTACGTCGAATGGAACGCGACGGCATCATCGAAGGCTATTACGCCCGCCTCAATCCACATGCGATGGGCGCGGCGCTGTTGGTCTTCGTGGAGATCAAGCTGGAGGCCAAATCCGGCAATATTTTCGACGCCTTCCGTCGCGAAATCATGCGTATCCCGGAAATTCTGGAATGCCACTTGGTGTCCGGCGAATTCGACTACCTGATCAAAGCGCGCATTCCGGACATGTCGATGTACCGCAAGCTACTGGGCGACATCCTGCTACAGCTGCCCTCTGCCAAGGAGTCCAAAAGCTACGTGGTGATGGAAGAGGTAAAGGAGACCCTGCTACTGCCTCTGGGAGAATAAATAAGCCATTTAAAATCCAAGGCTTGCATTTGATTTAAATCAAAAAAGTCTTGCATTCCCCTCCCATCTCAGCCAAACCACAAGCAGCGGTTTCTTGAGTAAAAACACGTAGAACCTGCTCGAAGGCTCGCGGGCTAGAACGAGACGAGACGAAAACGGCTGAAGAAGCGGAACGTACCTAAGGTACATCTGCATTCTGAAGCGGTTTTCTACGTCGTATCGCGGACGCGCAGCAGCCCTCCAACAGGTTTGCAGGCGGGAGATGAGGATGTTCGGCTTCATGAAAGCGGTGGACAAAACCGCGGACACGGCGCGGCAGGTGCGCCAGTTGGAAAGCGTGCTGGACCACGCCGATAATCTGATCATGCTGTGCGACACCAGCCGCGACAACGTGATCTTCTACATGAACAAGACCGCGCGCGACATCCTGGGCCGACACCGGGAAATGATGAACCAGAAATTCCGCGCCGGGGTCGACGTCAATCACGCTCATGGCCACAGCATTCATCAGTTCCACCAAAATCCGGAGCACAACCGCCGCATCCTGGCCGACCTGGCCAGCCGCAAGATAGACCAGCACATCGCCATGATCCCGGTAGGCGAGGTGATGTTCAAGACCAAGGTATTCCCGATCTGGGACTCCGCCCATCCCGACCAACTGCTCTGCTTCATGGCCAGTTTCCAGGACGTGTCCGCCGAAATCCGCGCCCAACAATTACAGGACCATGGCAACCAGCGCCGCGAATTCCTGGAGGCGCGCGTCAACGAGCTCTCCGACAATATGCAAGCGATGAGCGCCACGATAGAAAACGTCGCGGTGCAGACTTCATCGGCTTCCGAATCCGCGGACCTCATGCTGGGCGAGGCCAAAAAAAGCGTGGCCATCGTCAACGACACCAGCCAGAGCATGCAGCAAGTGGGCAATATGGTTCGCCAAACCGCCGACAGCCTGATGTCGCTGGGCAAACGCTCGGAAACCATCGGCCAGATCGTCAACGTGATCAAAGACATTGCGGATCAGACCAATCTATTGGCCTTGAACGCGGCGATCGAGGCGGCGCGAGCCGGCGAGATGGGACGCGGCTTCGCCGTGGTGGCGGATGAAGTGCGCAAACTGGCCGAGCGCACCACCAAGGCCACCCAGGAAATCGGAGACATGATCCGTGCGATCCAGGGAGAAGTGCAGCAAAACGTCCGCGCCATTGAACTGGGGCGCGACCAGGTGCAAACAACCGAAAGCGACTTCCAACGGGCCGAAGCCGCACTACACACCATCGTTGGCGAGATCAACACCATGCGCAATTTCGTGGTGGAAATCGCCAACGCCTCGGAAGAACAGGCTGCCACCTCGCAGGATATTGCCGATAAGCTGAGCGACATCACCCGGCAAAACTGAAGTAAAAACGCTTCACAAGCGAAGGATGGGGCGGAATAATTAAACGCTCCACCCTTTCGCTTTGAGGCCACCATGAGCTTAGCGTCCGTCCAGGCGTTTTTCGCCGCCCGTCAGCTGGACATCCCCATCATAGAGCTGGAAGTCAGCACCGCCACCGTGGCGGAGGCCGCCGCCGCCCACGACGTGGAGCCCGGCCGCATCGCCAAGACGCTGGCCTTCCGCCTGAACGACGGCCGCGATGTGATCCTGGTCGCCCGCGGCGACGCCCGCATCGACAACCGCAAATTCAAGGACGCCTTCGGCAAGGGCAAGATGCTGCCGCCGGACGAGGTGGAGGCCATCACCGGCCATCCGGTGGGCGGCGTCTGCCCGTTCGGCCTCGCCACCGAGCTGCCCATCTATCTGGACGTATCCTTGCAGGCCTACGACGAAGTGCTGCCGGCCGCCGGCGCCGTCCACAGTGCGGTGCGCTTGTCGCCGCAGCAGCTGCACCACATCACCCAGGCCGACTGGGTGGATGTGTGTCAGGCTTTTGTCTAGGAAGCAGTTACGCTCCGCTGTGCATCGTCCTAAGCCGTGCTGCCGAACCGATGCAAAAAGCCGCCGTTTGTCGCCAAACGACGGCTCAAGCTTTCCCGCGGCGGAATCCCCGCCGCCTGCCACGCCAGGCCAGCGCGCTATTGAGACGCCCGCGCATCCCAACCAAGGCACCGCCACCGTCTTGCCATGCGGCGCGGCGACATACAGGCCGGGCAGGCGCAGCCAGGAGTCAGCGCTTAGGCGCGGCGGTAGCCGGCTTTCAGACTGTCAGGGTCAAGGGAAAACAAGGTTCGCGGAACGCGATTCGAATCAATCATGATGAGGTCTCCGATATGGGTTAAGCCTGCTTCCCGCTGTCAAACGGGAGCGGCAGGCGCCTGACAGGGTTGACAGACCGGCATATCGGAACCGGTAGCCCACGAGGAGCTCCCTGCCAGCGCCTGCCATGTACGCGTGCGCCGACACAGACAATGCCGCGCGGTGGCGGCAGTCTGCCGATAAGTTTGGAGCTGTCAAACCCACTTGTGCCGAGATTGCGACGGCACGCGGGGATTGTTGGCGAGGCGGATGGATAAGTCAAGACAGCGTGGTCCGCGCCGCCGGCGTCCGCCATGCCAAGAAAAACGCCCGGCAAGCCGGGCGTTTCGCATCCATCCAGACGAAGGCGCTCAGTAGCCCAGCCCCATCGCTTCCTTGACGTCCTGCATGGTGGCGCGCGCCACTTGCTCGGCCTTGGCGTTGCCGGCGGCCACCACTTCCTTGACTAGCTTGGGGTTGCTCAAATACTTCTCAGCGCGTTCAAACATCGGCTGCTGTTCGCGGAGTACGCCGTCTATCACCGGTTGCTTGCAGTCCAGGCAACCAATGCCGGCGCTGGTACAGCCCTGCTTCACCCATTCGCGGGTATCGGCGTCGCTGTACACCTGGTGCAGCTGCCATACCGGGCATTTGTCCGGGCTGCCCGGATCGGTGCGGCGCACGCGGGCCGGATCGGTCGGCATCGCCCGCACTTTTTTGGTAACGGTGGCCGGGTCTTCGCGCATGGTGATGGTGTTGCCGTAGGACTTGGACATCTTCTGGCCGTCCAGACCCGGCATCTTGGACGCCTCGGTCAGCATCGCCTCGCATTCGGCCAGAATGCTCTTGCCCTTGTTCTCCAGCCAGCCGAACAGCCGCTCGCGATCGGCAGCGCCCAGGTTCTGGCTGGCGGCCAGGATCTCGCGCGCGCCGGCCAGCGCCTCGGCATTGCCGTCTTGCAGATAGGCGGTGCGCAGGCGGTCGAACTCCTTGCCGCCCTTGCCTATCTTCTTCACCGCGGCGCGGGCCAACTCTTCGAAGTTGGGCTCGCGGCCAAACAGGTTGTTGAAGCGGCGCGCCACTTCGCGGGTCAGTTCGATGTGCGGCACCTGGTCTTCGCCCACCGGCACCAGGCCGGCCTTGTAGATCAGGATGTCGGCAGCCTGCAGCAACGGGTAGCCGAGAAAGCCGTAGGTGCCCAGGTCCTTGGTGGACAGTTTTTCGATCTGGTCCTTGTAGGTGGGCACGCGCTCCAGCCAGGACAGCGGGGTCACCATGGACAGCGCCAGGTGCAGTTCCGCGTGCTGCGGCACTTTGGACTGGATGAAAACAGTAGCCTGCTCCGGGTCCACGCCGGCGGCCAGCCAGTCTATCACCATGTCCCACACGCTTTTGCCGATGATGGAGACGTCGTCGTAATTGGTGGTCAGCGCATGCCAGTCCGCCACCATGAAGTAGCAGTCGTGAGTGCTTTGCAGCTGCACCCAGTTCTTGATCACGCCGTGGTAGTGACCAAGGTGCAGGCTGCCGGTGGGGCGCATGCCGGAGAGAATGCGGTTGGCGAACATGTTTGAATTCCGTTTCAGAAAATAAGCGCGACCGCGCCGGAAACGAATTCCGGCGCGTCAGGATGGGAGCGAACCGAGCGCTTTAAATCAGAGCGCGCACCAGGCCGTACATCAGGCCGTAGAACGGTCGCAAAATGGTGGTCAGCAGGCCGGTGGCGATCAAGGCCAGCAGCACCCACATGCCGTAAGGCTCCAGCTTGGAATACTTCCAGGCCATGCCCGGCGGCAGGAAGCTCTCCACGATGCGGCCGCCGTCCAGCGGCAAGATGGGCAGCAGGTTGAGCAGCATCAGCGAGATATTGATGCCAATGCCGGCCTGACTCATCAGCGCCAGCGGTTCGCTATAGCTGGTATCCATGCCGATGGCCAGCTTGAACAACAACACCCATAGCAGGGTCATCAGCAGGTTGGCGGCGGGCCCGGCGGCGGCCACCAGCCGGCCATGTTCGCGCGGCTTGCGCAAAGCGCCGAAGTTGACCGGCACCGGCTTGGCCCAGCCGAAGATGAAGCCACCCAGCGTCACGGACAGCAAGGGCAGCAGCACGGTGCCGATCGGGTCGATATGCTTGAGCGGATTCAGCGTCATCCGCCCCATCATATAGGCGGTGCTGTCGCCGAAACGGCGCGCGGCATAGGCGTGGGCGGCCTCGTGCAGCGTGATGGCGAACAACACCGGCAGCGCGTAAATTGTGATTTTCTGGATCAGATTAATATCGCCCATGATGTCTCTTGTGGGTTGAAAACAGTGTAGTGAGGCAAAGGCGGCGCTTATAGACCGAACAGCGCCGGATCACCCTTGCCGCGGCGCAGCAGTTCCACGCCCTCGGTCATATCGATCACGGTAGTGGGCTCGGTGCCGCACCAGCCGCCGTCTATCACCGCATCCACCGCGTGCTCCAGCCGCTCGCGGATTTCATACGGGTCGGTCAACGGCTCCCCGTCGCCGGGCAGCATCAGGGTACAGGACAAAATCGGCTCGCCCAGCTCCTCCAGCAAGGCCAGCGCCACTTTGTGATCCGGCACACGCAACCCAATGGTGGAGCGCTTGGGGTGCAGGGTGCGACGCGGCACTTCGCGAGTGGCTTGCAGAATGAAGGTATAGCTGCCGGGAGTGGCGGCTTTCAGCATGCGGAACTGGCTGTTGTCCACCTTGGCGTAATTGGCCAGTTCGGACAGATTGTGGCAGACCAGGGTCAGATGATGGCGCAGGTCCAGCTGGCGGATATCCAGAATGCGTTCCATCGCGGGCTTGTCGCCCAACATACAGCCCAGCGCGTAACAGGAGTCGGTGGGATAAACCACCACCCCGCCCTCGCGCAGGATCTTCACCGCTTCGCGCACCAGCCGTGCTTGCGGGTTATCCGGGTGGATCATGAAAAACTGTGCCATGGCGCGTTCGCCTCAGAGCTGCTCTGCGGCTTCCGCCGCGCGATTGATCAAATAGCTGCTTTGCAACAGGCCGCTGGCATAAGCCCGCGTGCTCTGGTGTTGCAGCCTGATGTCGCCATCCAGGCCGCTGAATAACGGGATACCGGCCCCCAACAGCGCCGGCACTCGGTTGAGAATCAGCCGGTCCAACAGACCGGCGCGCAGGAAAGCGGACACCAGCCGGCCACCGTCCACATAGACATGGCGTGCGCCAGAAGTCCGTAGATCCGCCAGCAGGCGTGGGGGTGCCGCGGCGCTTAATTCCACCTGCGAGCGCAGCGCCGCCGGTATATCGGCCGGCTGCAGGCTACGGCTGGCCACGACCACGCGCAGGCCGACATAGGGCCACTCGGGAAACGACAGTACTTTGCGGAAGGTGGCGCTTCCCATCAGCAATACGTCCACTGTCGCCATGAAGTCGGCGTAGCCGTAGTCCTCGTCTTCACAGGCCACTTGCTCCAACCAGTCCAGCGCGCCGTCTGCGCGCGCTATGAAACCATCTAGGCTGGTAGCGAGATAGGCGCTGGTGCTCAAGCTCATGCGAGGGTCTCCGGGTGAATGATGCGCGCGGCCAGCGCGTCCCAAATGGGTTTGCAGATCGGCGGCAGGTCGTCGGTGCGGCCGACGTCGCGGCCGCCCTCGCCAGGCGCGTGGAAATCGCTGCCGGCGCTGGAGTACAGCTCGTGACGGGCCGCCAACAAGGCGAACTTGTGCATATCGTCCAGGCTATGGCTGCCGCTGGCCACTTCGATGCCGCGGCCGCCGGCCAACTTGAAGTCGTTGATCAGCCGCTCGATCAAGGTACGGCCCATATCGTAGCGGCCAGGGTGGGCGATCACCGCCTCGCCGCCGCCGGCGCGGATCCAGCCCACCGCGTCCTCCAGGCTGGCCCATTCGTGCGCCACGTAGCCGGGCTTGCCCGGGGTCAGGAATTTACGGAACACGGTGCGCACGTCCTTGACCTGCCCGCTATTGACCAGGAAGCGGGCAAAATGGGTGCGGCCTATCATTTCCGGGTTGTCGCACAGCGCCATCGCGCCTTCGAACGCGCCTTGTATGCCCACCTTGATCAGTTCATCCGACATCTGCCGCGCGCGGTTGACGCGGCCGTCGCGGATGGATTGCAGGCCGGCGGCCAGCGTCTCCTGTTCCGGATCAATGCCCAGACCGACGATGTGCACGGTGTGCTTGCCCCAGGTGACCGAAACCTCGACGCCGTTGAGGAAGGCCAGGCCCCGCCGCGCCGCCTCGGCCCGCGCCGCGGCCAAGCCGTGGGTGCAGTCGTGGTCCGTCAGCGCCACTAGCGTGGCTTCGCGCTCTGCGGCGCGCGCGATCACCTGCTCCGGCGGCAAAGCGCCGTCGGAAGCGTGGGAATGGAAATGCAGATCGATGCTGGCCATGCTCATTGTCCGTTGGCGGCGGCCTGGCGCGCGGCTTCGCGCAGTTCCCAGGCTGCCAGTTTGGCGCGGTATTCCGTCATCAGCGCGTTATAACTGTCCCAGATGCACGGGTCGCAGCCGCTGCCGCAGCAAGCGTCATCCGGCGGGGGCTCGGGCGCCTCCGGCGGCGGGTCGAAGTCGTCGTCGTTCATGGCGCCGCGACGCGGATGGAAAAGCCCTCGCCGCTCACCTGCTGACCCGCGCGGATCTTGCAGGTCTTGCGCAGTTCCACCTGACCGTCCACCCGCACATTGCCTTCGGCGATGAAATGTTTGGCGGCGCCGCCGGAATCGCAAACATTGCAGATTTTCAGCAGGTCGCACAAGGCGATGTATTCGCCGCTCAATTCAAAGGTTTCATTCATTTTTGCACACTCGATTGGGACAGGGCTGTGAGCGGGCTGTGGACAAGAACCGCAGCGCCTTCATTTTTCACGCCTTTTTACTGTCGCTTATTTTTTAATCTATTGCCGACATCTATCCACGCCATGGCAGGACAAGCTTGTGGGCCTGTTGTGGATAATTGCGGCAATTTGCTGAATTTCCAGCGCTTTCTTCTTGCCGGTCAAAATTTAGGCAATTCACCCGGCCAAATCGCGGCCAGCGCGGCTAGCGCCTGGGCCATGCGCTGTTCGTGCGCGCCGCTCACCCTGGTGGCGTCAATGCCCGCCTCTTCCAGCGCCTGCCGGTAGAGCCCGAACAACCAGTCGCGTTGAGTCGGGTGGCTGCGCAGCGGATCCGGCTCCCAAGGAATGTCCGGCTCGGCCAGCAGAGTCAAGGCGTAATCGCCAGGCCGGTACAGCTCCAACAAGCCCGGGCTGCAGCGCCCATGCGCCACCTCGCTCCAGATCTTGCAATTCAATGCGGTGGTGTCGCACAACAAGACTTGGACGTCGGCGGCCAATGCCTGTTCCGCCGCCAACTGTCCTCGCGCCACTTCCTCAATAATCTCCGGCGTGGAACGATACGGACGCGTGGCGAAATAGTCGCGCGCGTATTCCGGCGCCCAGGCGGCGGCAATGCCCGATGCATTCAACGCGGCCGCCAGCGCGCGCGCCAACGTGGTCTTGCCGCAAGACTCCGGCCCTACAATGGCGATCTTCAACGGCCGTGTCGCGCCCTTGAACATACCGCTGCTTTCAAAATACGGAAAAGCGGTCAATTATACGCCGCTTGCCGCGCTATCAACAGCCGGGCAGCTGTTCTCAACAAGCAGAGGGGACAGCCCTGTGCGCCAACTGTGGACAAGGAAGCTAAGCCCTTGCCGCGAAATGGATTTGTCCGCATTGATCAAAAAACAGGCAAATCACGGGATTACTCACATCCAGCGTGAAAAGCCATGTGGGACAATTGTGGATAAGACAGCCAAGTCCTTGTTCCGCCAAGCGCATTTTCGGCCGCTCATTTTTTAGGCAAAACAGCACGCCCCCTCATGACATAGCGGTAAGAAAACACCAGCTCCGGCCATAGCTGGCCGCCGTCGGTCGCCCTGCCGCTTGCCCACACCCAAGGTGCAAAGCCATGTGGGCGAGCTGTGGACAAGCGCGACAAGGCCCTGAAAAACCGACACAAAAAAAGGCCGCTCAAAAAATGAGCAGCCCGAGTAGTGAACGGCGTTTTAATGCGCGCTCATCTCGCCACGCAGGGGCCTGGCCAGTTGCGCAGCTAGTTGCGGGCCACTAAGACCGGCGGACAGCAACACGTGCAACTTGGCAAGCGCCGCCTCCGGCGTCAGGTCCGCCCCCGCCACCGCGCCGGCGCGCGCCAGCGGCTGACTGGCGGCGTAAGCGCCCACTTCCACCGCCCCCCTCGGCGCCTGCGTGATGTTGAGCACCGCGCCGCCCCGCGCGGTCAAGGCCTTCACGCCATTCAATAGCGCCGGATCTGCCGGCGCGTTGCCGCTGCCGTAGCTCATCAGCACCGCGGCGTCCAAGGCAGGGTCCGCCATCAGGCGGCCAGCCAGCGCAGCCCCCTGGCCCGGGCTGAGGAACAGGCAGGCGATGCTCAGATCTTCACGCAGCGCCTTTGGCTGAAACTCTCCCTGCCCCGGCAACCAGGCGGCCTTGTTCCAATGCGGATGGATGGCGAAGCGAGCCAGCGGCTCCGTGTTGGGCGAGCCGAAGCCGGCGAAATGCTCAACGTCCAGCTTGCGTGCGCGGCTGCCGCGCAGCAGCAGGCGGTCGAAGGCGATGGCGACCTCATGCAGTTCAGGCTGGCTGGCCGCTTCCAGCGCGTCGGCCACATTGTTCCAGCCGTCGGAGCGCGGATGCAGCAACGGCAGTTGCGCGCCGGTCAGCACCACCGGCTTGGCCAGGCCGCGCAGGGCGAAGGCCAGCACGCTTGCGGTATAGGCCATGGTGTCGGTGCCGTGGATGACGACGAAGCCGTCGTAGTCGCCGTAACGCTCGGCCAACGCGGCGATGATGCGGTTCCAGTGACGAGGCTCGATGGCGGAGGAATCGATCAACTCGTCAAATTCGACCACGTCGAAATCCAGGCCGGGACGGCGAAAGCGCTCCAACAAGCCCGGCAACAGGCCCGGCGACGGCGCTAGACCGTCCGGGGTTTCGGTCATGCCTATGGTGCCACCGGTGTACAACACTAAAACTCGGCTCATGAGATCTCCTGTAAACAGTGTCCAATGCCGCGATGGTAGCTCAATTCGCAGCCGCGGCGGCAGGACTGTCCACGTGTAGACGCACCGCGTCATGCCGCCAGTATTCGTAATCGCAGTCCAGCGCAGCGCCGGCGGCATCGCGATTGATGCGCCGTATCAACAGCACCGGGCTCCCCTCGGCCAGCATCAGCGCCTGGGCCACACGCCCCTGCGCCGCGGCCGGCAGGATGTCGAAAGCCGCGGCCGCGTATTCGATGCCGTAACGATGGCGATACAGCCCGGTCAACGATTGGCTCAGGTCCTGGCCCTGGATGTCCGGAAAACGCTCCGGCCGCAGAAAGTGCTCCACGTATAACGCCACTCGCCCGTCCAGGCTGCGCTGCCGGCATATTTTCCACAAAGAGCTCAAGGGCGGCACCTCCAGCGCCCGGCACAATTCGGGCGAAGCCAGCACGGTCTCGACGCTTAAAAGCCGGGTTTCCGCCGCCCGTTGCTGCGTGTCGGCCATTTGTTGGAAATGGTTGCCATAGAGCGGCGCGTATTCCAGGCGCGGAAAGGCAACGAACCAGCCGCGCCGTTCTTCTCGATACACCCGCCCCTCGGCTTCCAGCACGCCAAGCGCCTCTTTCAAGGTAATGCGAGTGGTGGCGAACAGCTCGGCCAGCGCGCGCTCCGACGGCAAACGACCGCCGGGCCGCAACAAGCCGCCCTCGATTTGCTGCAATAAGGCCGCGCGGATACGCGCGGCCTGGGAAAGCGGTTTCGGCTCAGGCATCAGGACTAGTCCAACAATCAGGTCTCCGCCGACTTTTTACCAACAAAAAATGACAAGGAAATTAACTACCGTAAACGGCTATGGCTGTCCCTCCGCTGATTCGTCACCAATCTGCAATCAAATTGCCATGCGTCGTAAACCGGAATGTCATCTACGCGGAATACCATCAGCATCGTTTTTATTTGATCTAGTCCAAAGGGATGGATGCCATGAACAAACCGTTGCGCTGCGCCGTGCTGGGCGCTCTGGCCCTGCTGGCCAATACCGCTTTTGCCGACAACCTGAACGCGCTGATCCAGGCCGCCAAGAAGGAAGGCGAGCTGAACGTGATTGCCCTGCCCCATGACTGGTGCGGCTACGGCGGCGTGATCGCCGGCTTCAAGGCCAAGTACGGCATCAAAGTGAACGAACTGAATCCAGACGCCGGCTCGGCCGACGAACTGGAGGCAATCAAGGCCAACAAGAGTAATAAGGGCCCGCAGGCGCCGGACGTGATCGACGTGGGCCTGTCTTTCGGTCCGCAAGCCAAGGCCGCGGGTCTGCTTCAGCCATACAAAGTGTCCAATTGGAAGACCATTCCGGACAGCGTCAAGGACAAAGACGGCTATTGGTATGGCGATTACTACGGCGTGCTGGCCTTCGAAGTCAACAAGGACCTGGTAAGCAAAACGCCGACCGACTGGAGCGATCTGCTGAAGCCGGAATACAAGAACGCGGTGGCGCTGGCCGGGGACCCGCGCGCCGCCAACCAGGCGATCCAGGGCGTGTTCGCCGCCGGCTTGTCCCAGTCCAAGGGCAATGTGGCCAAGGCCGCCGACGCCGGCCTCAAATTCTTCGCGCAGCTGAACAAGAACGGCAATTTTGTGCCGGTGATCGGCAAAGCTGCCTCGCTGGCCCAGGGCAGCACGCCCATCGTGATCCGCTGGGACTACAACGCCTTGGCCGACCGCGACACCTTGAAAGGCAATCCCAAGGTGGAGGTGGTGGTGCCCAAAACCGGCGTGGTGGCGGGTGTTTACGCCCAGGGCATCAGCGCTTACGCGCCGCACCCGAACGCGGCCAAACTGTGGCAGGAATACCTGTTCTCCGACGAAGGCCAGTTGGCCTGGCTCAAGGGGTATTGCCACCCCACCCGCTTCAACGATCTGGCCGCCCGCAAGAAAATCCCGCAGGACCTGCTGAGCCGGATGCCGGACGCCGCCGCCTATAAGAAAGCCTTGTTCCCCACGCTGGAACAGCAAGAGGCGTACAAGGCGGTAATCACCAAGCAGTGGGACAGCGTGGTGGGCAGCAACGTCAAATAAGCCGCTTCGCCCTGATTGGCGCGCGGCGCTTCGGCCGCGCGCGGGCTCTCTTGGGAAACACGCCCTCATGTCCGCATCTTCCAACTCCCTCGCCGGCCGTGCCGGCCCGGCGTCGCCGCGCCGCGCCGGCGGCGGCTTCGTCTCGCTGTCCTGGCTGGGCGTGGCGCCGTTCTTTCTGTTTGCACTGCTGTTCCTGCTGCTGCCCACCGCTCGCTTGTTGTTGGGAGCATTCCAGGACGCCGACGGCCATTTCACGCTGAACAATATCGCCCGGCTGTTCGAACCGGCGATTCTCGACGCCTACAAGATCAGCCTGCAGATCAGCGCCGCCTCTGCGCTCTTGGGCGCGGTCTTCGGCCTGCTGCTGGCACTCGCGGCAATCCGCGGCCGGCTGCCGGGCTGGATCCGCCCGACGCTAGCCACCTTCTCCGGCGTGGCGTCCAACTTCGCCGGCGTGCCGCTGGCCTTCGCCTTTCTGGCCACGCTCGGCCGCATGGGCCTGGTGACGGTGCTGTTGCGCCGCTACCTGGATTTCGATCTCTATGCCGGCGGTTTCAGCATTCTCAGCTTCAGCGGCCTGACGCTGACTTATTTGTACTTTCAGATTCCGCTGATGGTGCTGATCGTCAGCCCAGCCATCGACGGCCTCAAAACCGAATGGCGCGAAGCCTGCGACAGCCTGGGCGGCTCCGCTTTCGCCTACTGGAGCCGCATCGCGCTGCCGGTGCTGTGGCCCAGCATCCTGGGCGCGGCGCTGCTGCTGTTCGCCAACGCCTTCGGCGCGGTGGCCACCGCCTACGCGCTGACCGGCAGTTCGCTCAACATCGTCACCATCCTGCTGTACGCGCAAATCCGCGGCGACGTGCTGCACGATCAGAACCTGGGCTACGCGCTGGCGCTGGGCATGATCGTGGTCACCGGCCTGTCCAACGCCGCCTATATCTGGCTGCGCGGCCGCGCGGAAAGGAGCCGGGCATGAAACACCAGCCAGCCCACAAACCATCGTCGCGTCTGAGCGCCTGGATCGCGGTCATCGCCGGCGGCCTGTACTTCCTTCTGCCGCTGTTGGCCACCTTCGAATTCAGCCTGAAGATGCTGCGCGAGGGTTACAGCCTGGAAGCCTACAAACTGGTGCTGCACAGGATCCGGGCTTTCAGCAAAGCTTCGCCTATTCCGCGCTGATGGCCCTATTCACCATCGTCACCGGCATCCTGCTGGTGGCGCCCACCGCGTTCTGGATCCAACTCCGGCTACCGCGGCTGCGGCCGCTGGTGGAGTTCATCACCCTGTTGCCGCTGGTGATTCCGGCCATCGTCATCGTGTTCGGCTATCTGCGCCTGTTCGGCAGCGATGCCTGGCTGCCCTTGACCGGCAGCGAGCGCGGCACGGATCTATTGCTGGTCTGCAGCTACGTGACGCTGGCCCTGCCCTATCTATACCGCTCCATCGACGCCGGCCTGTCCGCCATCGATGTGCGATCTCTGGCCGAGGCGGCGCAAAGCCTGGGCGGCGGCTGGCGAGTGATTCTGCTGCGGGTGATCTTCCCCAATATCCAGTCCGCGCTGTTGTCCGGCGCGTTTCTGACCTTCGCCATCGTCATCGGCGAGTTCACTATGGCCAGCTTGCTGGCGCGGCCGGCCTTCGGCCCTTATCTGCAATTGATCGGCGCCAACCGTGCTTACGAGCCGGCAGCGCTGGCCATCATCGCCCTTTTGATCACTTGGGCGGCCATGGGCCTGCTACAGGTGGCCGGCCGTCACCGTCGCGCGCTGCGCGATGCCGCGGCCTCGGAATAAGAAAGAACCCCACAATGGCATACCTGGATATCCAAAATCTGCACAAACGCTACGGCCAGCACACGGTGGTGCACGACTTCAATATGAGGGTGGAGGCCGGCGAGTTCGTCACTTTCCTGGGTCCGTCCGGCTGCGGCAAGACCACGGTGCTGCGGATGATCGCCGGCTTCGAAACGCCCAGCGGCGGCGCCATCCGCCTGCAAGGCGAGGACATCACGGCCTGCGCGCCGCAAAAACGCGGCATCGGCATGGTGTTTCAAAGCTATGCGCTATTTCCCAATATGAGCGCTGGCGAGAACATCGCCTTCGGCCTGAAGATGCAGAAGCGCGCCGCCGCAGACATCCGCAGCAAGGTAGCGGAGGCGCTGGCGCTGGTGGAGCTGTCCGGCAAGGAGAACCACTATCCGCATCAGCTCTCCGGCGGCCAACGCCAGCGGGTGGCCTTGGCGCGCGCGCTGGTGGTGGAACCGCGCATTCTGCTGTTGGACGAGCCGCTGTCGGCATTGGATGCGCGCATCCGCAAGAATCTGCGCGAGCAGATCCGCGACATTCAGCGCCGGCTGGGGCTAACCACTATTTTCGTGACCCACGACCAAGAGGAAGCCCTGACCCTGTCCGACCGCATCTTCGTGATGAACCAGGGGAAAGTGGAACAGGAGGGCGCGGCCGAAACCATCTACACCCAGCCGGCCACCGAGTTCGTCGCCCGCTTCATGGGCAATTACAATCTACTGTCCGTCGGCGACAGCCGGGCGCTGTTCGGCCTGGAAATCCAGGGCCATCTGGCGATCCGCCCGGAGTCCATTCAACTGTTGCCCGGCGACAGCGCGGAAACGGACAGCTTGCCGGCAGTGGTGAAGCAACGCCAGCTGCTGGGTAACATCGTCCGCTATCAGGTGGAAAGCGCCGGCGCGCTGCTGCAGGTAGACCGGCTGAACCGCAATCCGGCGGACTTGCTGGCCGACGGCGCGCCGGTGCGGCTGCGCATCCAGCGCGACGACATGCGCGAAGTGCGCTAGCCGTCGTGTGGGCGGCGGAAATAAGCCATCTGCCGACGCAGGCTGCCGGCGCGTTGCGACACTTCCTGCGCCGCCGCCGACAATTGCTCGCTGGCGGCAGCGTTGCCCTGAGACAGTTGGCTCAGGCCCTGCATCACCTGATTGATACCGCCCACATGCTGCGCCTGGGCCACAGCCTCCTTGGAAATGTCCCGCACCAGTTGCCGGGTTTGCTGGCTGGACTCGACGATGGCGCTCAGGCTTTTGCCCGCCTCCTCCGCCAGCCGCACGCTGCCCGCCGCCACTTGACCGATTTCCTTGGCCGCGGCTTGGCTACGCTTCGCCAGCTTGCGCACTTCATCAGCCACGACGGCGAAGCCCTTGCCCAACTCGCCGGCGCGCGCAGCTTCGATGGCGGCGTTGAGCGCCAGCAAATTGGTCTGATAAGCGATGTCGTCGATGATGTCGGTACGCTGGGCGATCACATGCATCGCCTCAATGGTTTCGCCAACGACCCGCCTGCCCTCCTCCGCCTGGCGCGCGGCTTCGCTGGCCACGTCGCCGCTGAGGCTGGCGTCGCGGGCCATCGCGAACATCTGGCCGGCGATCTCGTCCACCGCGTGGCTGGTCTGCTCGATGTCGGAGGAAGTGCGGCAGGCGCTGTCGGACAAACCCTGCGAGGCGCTGTTCAATTGCAGCGCGGCGTTGGCCACCGCGTCCGCGTCCTGCTGCACTTGACCGATCACCCCGCTCAGCTTTCTCCCCATCTGGCGGATGTGCGCGGCCAGGCTGTCCTCGTCCGACGAGGCCAGCCGCAGGCGGAAGTCCAGCTGGCCGCCAGCCAGCTCGCGCATGCCGTGCGCCACTTCATCCGGCTCCGCGCCCAAGGTCCGCAGAATGCTGCGCGCCAGCAGCAATGCGGCTGCGATGGGCAACAGCACCCCGGCCAATACCGCCAAGGCCAGCCAGCTTTGCCAACGCGCAGCGGACTGCTGCGCCGCCAGTGCGTCTCGAATCCGGACCAACACCGCGTTCTGCACTTCCTGCAGCGCGTCTATGCGCCGGCTGGCCACCTCGAACCATTCCTCGCTCGACAAGCTCTGCATCGCGCCCGGACCACGCGCCAGCACCGCGTCGCGCAGCGATTCGTACGCGCCGCTAGCGTTCAGCGCCCGGTCCAGCAAGCGCTCGTCGCCCTCGCTCTGCCGGTACAGGCTGCGGCATAGCGCCTCCTGCGACACCATACCGCTGACCAGGCGGAATTCGTTGATATTGAAACTGCCCACCGCCAACACCCCGCCGATCAAGCCGCGCGCGCGGCCGGTGTACTCCGTCTGGCAATGCAAGGCGGACCACTGTTGCACCAATGCGCGCACGTCCTCGCTTTGCGAGTAGAACAGCGTGATGACCTTGGAGAGCCGCTCGATGACTTCGGTGTAACGCTCAAACGCCGGCAATGGCGAAATGTGGCGCTGCGCCACATCGCGGCGCAGAGTAGAGAGCATTTCCACTGTTGGCAACTGCTGGGAGAAAAACAAGCCTGCCTTGCGCGACAGTTCGTCGGCAGGTTGCTGACGCAAGCTGACCAGCAAGGCGTCGGCCAGCGCTTTTTGCCTCGGCAGGGCGGCCGGCATCGGCTTATGCTCGTTCAGATAACGGTTGCTCAGCCCACGCTCGATCTGCAGCGCGTGAATCAGCTCCCCCACTTTCTGCACATTATCCGCCAGTGCCTGATCCCGCTGTAAAGCCTGGACCGTCCGCCATTGCGCAAAGGCAAACCACAAGGCCCCGCACAACAAGAGCAACACCAGCGGAGCAATCAGCAAGGCCAGCTTGTGCACCAGTTTCAGACGGAAGTGCATCGGGTATCCTGTATACAAGCCATGGATCAAAAACCGCCGGGCGCAAGTCCCTTCGCGGCGGTCTAACCGCTCTAACTATAGGCAATGGCAGGGCAAGGCAAGAACACCGGCATGGCGAGCGTGCGGACCAAGCTGCGTGCAAAGAAAAACCCGCCGCGGAAGGCGGCGGGCTATGGGGAAACGACGATCAGGCCGCGCGCAGGCTGGCCACCATGATCCAGCCGATCAAAGCCGGCGCCATCGCCATGCAGAAGCCGCGCATCAACCGCATGCGGCGGCCGGCGCCGTCGCCGGCCAGCTCGCGGCGCACCACCGGCCAAGCCTTCCAGCCAACGAATAAGGCCAGCAGCAGTTCACCCAGCGGCATCAGCAGCTTGGAGGTCAGGTAGTCCAGCAGATCGAAGAAGCCCATGCCGAACAACTGGTATTCGCTCCACACCCCCAGGGACAAGGACGCCGGAATGCCTAGCAGGAAGATCCCCAGCGTCATTACCCAGGCCGCCTGGCCACGCTTGAGGCCGAACTCGTCCATCGCGAAACTGGTCACCACCTCCAGCAGGGACACCGAGGAGGTCAGCGCCGCCAGCAGCAGCAGGCAGAAGAACATCACCGCGAACAGCTGGCCCAACGGCAGATGGGCGAACACCGCCGGCATGGTGATGAAGGTCAGGCCCGGACCAGCGGACGGATCGAAACCGAAAGCGAAAACCGCCGGCAGCACCATCAGACCCGCGAGGAAGCACGTCGCCACCGTCAGTAGGATCACCCACAACGCAGACCCCAGCAGATTAGATTCCTTGCTCACATAGGAGCCGTAGGTGATCATGATGCCGAGGCCCAGCGACAGCGAGAAGAAAGCCAGGCCAAGCGCGTCCACCAGCATGGCGCTGCTGACCTTGGAAAAGTCCGGGGCCACGAAATACTTCACGCCGTCCCAAGCCCCGGGCAGCGTCAGGCCGCGGACGATCAACACCAACATCAACACAAACAAGGCCGGCATCAAAAACTTCGACAGGTTTTCGATGCCCTTCTGCACACCGCCGGCCACCACCCATACAGTCAACAAGGCGAAGCCGGCATGGTAGGCGATAGGTTCCAGCGGGTCGCTGATGAAGCCGTTGAAAATGGCGCCCAGGGTTTTGGCGTCCGACGTCATAATGCCGCCCCCCAGCGCCTTGACGATGTAGGCGATGGTCCAGCCACCCACCACGCTATAGAAAGACAGAATCAGGAAACACACCAAAACGCTCATATAGCCGATGATGGGCCAGCCGCCGCCGGCCAGCTGCCGGAAGGCGCCTACGGCTCCAGCCTTGGACGCGCGCCCCAACGCCATTTCGGCCAGCATCAGCGCCAGGCCCAGCGTCAGGCAGATGCCGAGGTAAATAAACAAGAAGGCGCCCCCGCCATTGGTTGCGGCGACATAGGGAAATTTCCAGATTGCCCCCAGCCCGATGGCCGAGCCGGCGGCGGCGAGGATGAAACCGAGGCGCGAGCCCCATTGTGATCTTGCCATAATGCAGTCTGCTTCTTTGTCCGAATATTTGTTTTTGAATCGCCGAAATCGACGCCCGCGCCCAAACGCGATCGCCGCAGCGGCAAAGGTGCTGTTTTGCGCCGACGAGGCGCAGCCCGCGCCAGGCCAGATCATGAAGCCCGGGAGCGAACGGAAGGGACCCGGCAAGCCGGGCAAGGGAGAGAAAACCGCCGTGTGGGCGGACCGAAAGCCGCGTCAGGGGTGGCGACGGACTACGGTTCTCGCTAGTGTATTTTGCGTACAAACACGAATTTACCATGATTGATGGCAATTTCCAGCGTACGCAGGCAATTAATTCTGATTTCCAGGATAAGCGCGGTCATTTCCCGGCAAAGATAAGCAAGCCAAGTCCCAGCCAACAAGTTGAGCATGAAATATCTGTACTCAGGGAATACACTTAGAGCGGCGGACAAAAATCAGCCTCACGCCCAAGGCAAGGCGCGCCGCGGACAAGACGGTGAGCCGAAGCAAGGCGGCGCCCGGCATTTTTGTCAGCCGCATTTAAGACCAGCGGCCTCACTGCTACGCGCCTGGCCACGCCAGGAGCGAACTCGCCGGCCTCACGCGACTTACGGAGAGCCCTATGGCGATACTGCAAGCCTTTCAATCGCTGATCGACACTGTACAAGGCGCCTTGATCATCGCGCTTCCCGCCGATGGCCAGATCGTCAGCGCCAATCAGCTAGCCGCCATTCTGCTGGCCACCCCGCACGGCGACCTGATCGGCCAACCCTTCTCCCGCTTCCTGCCCGACCCCGCCGACGGCGAACTGCTGGCCGGCGAACTGCGCCGCACCAGCATGATCTACAACCGTTCGCTGACCTTGCAAGCAAGCGGCGGGCGCTGCTTCGAGGTTCAGATGTCGCTGCGCGAAGTGGAGCTGGAAGGCGCGCTCATGCTGATCTACAGCTTCAGCGACCGCACGGAAACCAAGGTAATGAGTCAGTTGCTGGATTTTGAGCGCAATTTGGTGGAGCGCTCGATCAGCCTGATGAAAAGCCTGCGCGCGGAAGAAAAACTGACCGACGACGACAAACTAACCGGCGTGGCCGGCATGCACCGTCTGCTGTCCGCCGCCCACGCCGAAACCGGCCGCGCGCGTCGCTACGGCGGCGCCGTCTCCGGCTTGATCCTCAGTTTGATGAACGTGCCGGAACCGATGCCGGAGCTTGATGAAGGTTCGGCTCATCGCCACTTGCTGCGCCTCGCAGGCAGCCTGTGCCTTCAAAGCACGCGAGACAGCGACCTCGTTGCCCAGCGCGAAGATGACGCCTTCATCATTCTGCTGCCCAATACCGGGGTCAGCGGAGCCAACGAACTGGCGCGCCGGCTCATCAAATCGCTGCGCCAGCTGAGTTTCGTGTATCAGGGAGAAGAACGCAAAGCGGCGGCCTGCGTCGGGCTAAGCGCTCTACGCGGCAGTGAAAACACCCCCAAGCCCATGCTGGACCGGTTGAACGAAGCCCTTCAGAAAGCGCGGGAAGGCGGCCCCAACTACATCGTCAAACTCCCCTGAGCATCCCGCAAGGCCAAGTTCCCGCCCCCCAAATGCAAACCAAGCGGCCTCCATCCCCATCCACCCGATAAACGACAAACCGGCGAGACATCGTTTTGACGCCCCGCCGGTTTCGCTTACTGCCTTGGCTTGTCAGCAACTCACTTCAGCGTTCTTGCGCGCATAGAACCACCAGCACAAGACCATGCAGCTAATATAAAAAACGATGAAGCACAGCAGTGCCGGCTCCGCCCCGCCGGTCGCCTTCATTGACGCACCAAAGCTTTGCGGAATGAAATAGCCGCCATAGGCGCCGATAGCGCTGATGAAACCGCCCGCCGCGGCCGATTCCTTAACCCCATCCGCCTCGGCCTGCTTGCGCGCCTCTTCGCCTCGGCCAGCCGCAGCACGCAGCCGCCCCGTAGTGAAGATGGTCGGAATCATCCGGTAAGTCGAACCATTGCCCACGCCGGCCATGGTGAACAGCAGCAGGAACATGGAGAAGAAACCGGCAAAGCTACCGCCGTTCAATTGACCGGCCGCGTCATGCGCCGGTAGAAAATGCAACACACCCGCCACAGCCAAGGCCATCACCGCGAACACCCACAGCGTCACCCGCGCGCCGCCGAGCTTGTCGGAAATCACACCGCCGATAGGACGCACCAGAGCGCCGAGCAAGGGGCCGATAAAAGCGAACTTGGCCACCGGCACCTCAGGAAACTGGGTTTTGGTCAACAGAGCGAAGGCGCCGGCAAAACCGATAAAGCTGCCGAAAGTGCCAATGTACAGCCAACACATCAGCCAATTATGCTTACGGCGGAAAATCACCGCCTGCTCGGTGAACGAAGCCTTGGCGTCAGCCAAATCGTTCATGCCGAACCAAGCAGCCGCCGTCGCCAAGACGATGAAGGGCACCCAGACGAAACCGGCGTTCTGCAGCCACAGACTCTTCTCCACCCCGTCCTTGACATAATGCTGCGCATCGCCGCCAAAGGCGCCGAACATGCCGCCAGTCACTACCAGCGGAATCACAAACTGGGCCAAGGACACCCCGAGGTTGCCGAAACCGGCGTTCAAACCATTGGCCGCGCCCTTCTGCGCCTTGGGGAAAAAGTAAGCGATATTAGCCATAGAACTGGCGAAATTACCGCTGCCCAGCCCGCACAGCAAGGCGATCGCCAGCATCACAGGATAAGACGTCGTCGGATCCTGCACCGCAAAGCCCAGCCATACAGCCGGGATCAACAGCGAGGCGGTGGATAAGGTCGTCCATTTACGCCCGCCGACGATGGACGGCATGAAGGAGTAAAAAATGCGCAAGGTCGCGCCGGACAGCGCGGGCAAGGCCGTCAGCAAAAACAGCTGATCCTTGGTGTAATTAAAGCCCGCGTTCGGCAGGTTCAGCGTTACCACGCTCCACAATACCGAAATGACGAAAGCCAGCGTCAGACACGGAATCGAAATCCACAAATTGCGCCGCGCAATGCTCTGGCCTTCCTGTTGCCAGAACTCGGCGCTCTCTGGCTCCCACCGTTTGATGACATAAGACATGACTCAACCCTCCCCGTCGGCCCGAGTCATGGCCGGGCCGGCGCTATTTGACAATCTTTTAACGGCGGCGCTTAAACGCGCCGCCATGCAACTCAAACTCAACGGCTGGCGGCAGCCGCCAGGCGCAAACGCTGCTCGGCCACCGGCTTGAACGAGTAATGCATCCAGACCAGGCTGACGCAGACCGCGCCGTACAGCAGCATGAAGCAGCTGGAACGCACCCCGGCCAGGTCCACCAGCGCGCCGAACAGAATCGGCAACACGAAACCGGCCAAGCCGCCGGCCAGCCCCACCACGCCGGATACCGCGCCGATGTTGTCTGGAAAATCGTTAGCGATGAATTTGAACACCGATGCTTTACCCACGGCCATCGCCACGCCGGCGATGAACAAAATCGCAGTGAACAACACCGAGTTCAGACCGATATGCAAGCTCCAAGGCCCCTTGACGGTGGCCACCACCATCTCGGTTTGCGGATAAGACAGAATGAAGAAGCAAACCCATAGCACCCACATCACCCACCACGTGGTGCGATACGCGCCGAAGCGGTCCGACATCCAGCCGCCGATCGCGCGCAATACGCCGCCGGGCAAGGAAAAACAGGCGGCGAGAAAAGCGGCGGTTTTCATATCAAAGCCGTACTCGCCGACAAAATACTTGGTCAGCCACAAGGACAAGCCCACATAGCCGCCAAACACCACCGAGTAATACTGCGAGTAGCGCCACACCCTCGGGTCGCGCATCACCCTCAGTTGATCGATGAAACGCTGGCCGCCGCCGCTCAAATGCGCCGGATTGTGATGGCTGCAAAGCCAGAACAGCAGCGCCGTGGCCAGCATCACCCCGGCGTAAACCTGGGGCACCAGCGTCCAGCTGCCCAACGCAATCAAGGCCGGCGCCACGAATTTGTTCACCGCCGCGCCTGAGTTGCCCGCCCCGAACACCCCCATCGCCCCCCCCTGATGCCGCGCGTCGAACCAGCGCGCCACATAGGGCGTACCCACCGAAAAACTGCCGCCGGCCAAGCCGATGAACAGACCGATCAGCAGGAAATGCCAGTATTGGGAGGCGTACTCCATCAGATAAATCGGCAGCACCGTGCTCAGCATCAGACAGAACAAAACAATGCGGCCGCCATAACGATCGGTCCAAATTCCCAACGGCACCCGCACCAGCGAGCCGGACAACACAGGCATCGCCACCAGAATGCCGAACTCGGTCTCGTTCAGCCCCAGTTGCTGCTTCACTGGAATGCCCACCACGCCCATCATCATCCAAACCATGAAACAGACGGTGAAAGCAAAAGTGCTGACGACCAGCACCGAATACTGCTTATATGCCTCGGATGTCATCGTTTCTCCCTCAGTGGCCAGACGGCCGGCCAGTCCAATTCCATATTCACACCATACTGCCGGCGCGAAGGAAAACCCATTCGCCAGACGTGGGCAAGGGCAAGGAAAAACGATCTAATCGAAATAGTTCTTTTGGGTGGTATTCGAGAAAGGAACAACACAGTAGAGGGGGAAAGCGGCGAGACGGTCCGGCTTTGCGCCAATGCAAGTTACAGCCCCGACGACATTGGCTAAGATAGGCACATTGCCAACAAGGGAGCTTCCCCCATGAATGCCGCCAAAAAAATACGCCGTTTCATCGAAGAAGGACACGACCCGCAGCAAATGCAAGTGCTCAAGGAACTGGCGACCGCATTGGAAATGGGCCGCTCTTTCGATCTAAGCCTGCTCTACGATATCGACATGCGTTATTTCGACGTCGCCATTGATCTACTGAAAGACTGGCGCTTCGATCATCACATCGCCTCTCGCAGCAAACTGCTGGAGCAGTTGCTGACCGAGATCGCACCGGATAAACAGGTGAAAAAACCGGAAAGCCCAACCGAAAAACCCGCAGCGGTCAAACCCGTCAAGCCCAAAAAATAAGTAAACAAAACGGCACTGCCGTTTTGCTTATTCTGTCTCCAGCGCGCCCCAGACGCAAAAAAGCCTCCCATTGGGAGGCTTGTTGTAGCGCCGTCTCAGCAGCTCCAACGCAAAAGCCCAGCTCGTG